>CAZXMY010000076.1:0-8710 GCA_964641325.1 uncultured Flavobacteriaceae bacterium
AAAGTAGTTTATTAAAAACCATAGTACTTGTACAATCCGTATGAAATAATTGTAAAATTTTAGCTATTAAATTGTGTATAGTTAAACTCTTTTATCTGCCTAGAAACAAACGAGCGAAAGCAGTATCTTTACCTTATGTTTCAGCTTAAAAACACCATCATATCAGAAGATATAATAGAAAAAGACTTTGTTTGTAATCTTAATGCCTGCAAAGGAGAATGTTGTATTGCTGGAGAAGCTGGAGCGCCATTAGAACAAGATGAGATTGGAATATTAGAAGATATTTATCAAGAAGTGAAACCCTTCTTACGTCCCGAAGGAATAAAGGCGATAGAGTCACAAGGCACCAGTATCAATAGAGAAGGAGAGTTAGAAACACCGCTTGTAAATGGCGCCGAGTGCGCCTATGTTACCTTTAATGATAAAGGATGGGCAAGTTGTGGTATAGAAGATGCCTATAATGCCGGAAAAATAGACTGGCGCAAACCTATATCGTGTCATTTATATCCTGTGCGTGTGCAAAAATACAGTGCGTTTACTGCTGTAAATTATCATAGATGGCCCATTTGCGATGACGCCTGTACCTTAGGTCAAGAACTTAAAGTACCCGTGTATAAATTTACTAAAGCTGCCCTTGTTAGAAAATTTGGAAAGGAGTGGTATGATTCCTTAGAAAAAACCGCTCAAGAAATGGGGAAGTAAAATCTCATTCATCAAAACAAGCTCAAGATGAACATCAGCTCTAAACTTCCTAATGTAGGCACCACCATTTTTACCACAATGAGTAAGATGGCGCATCAGTATAATGCGATAAATTTGGCGCAAGGATTTCCAGGTTTTGAGAGCGACCCCTTACTTACAGAATTAGTAAGCAAAGCGATGCGTGATGGACATAATCAATATGCGCCTATGCAAGGCGTTTACCGCTTACGCGAAAACATAACAAACAAAATAAATACACTCTACGGCAGCGATTATGACGCAGAAAGTAATATCACAATAACCGCAGGTGCAACCCAAGCTATTTTTACCATTGTCTCAGCATTTGTAAGACCTGGTGATGAGGTAATTGTCTTAAAACCCGCCTATGACTGTTATGAACCGGCCATAGAAGTAAACGGGGGCAAAGTAGTGCCTATTCAACTCGCGGCGCCAAGTTATAAAGTAAACTGGCAAGCTGTGAAAGAAGCTATTACTCCGAAAACTAAAATGCTCTTCATAAATACACCGCATAACCCAACGGGAACCATTCTTGAAGAAAGCGATTTACAGGAATTGGAACGCATACTAGACGGAACAAACATTATTTTATTAAGTGATGAGGTGTATGAGCATATTGTATTTGATGGCAAGGGTCACGAGAGTGTCGCAAGATATCCCCAACTCAGAAAACGCAGTTTTATCACGGCTTCGTTTGGGAAGACTTTTCACAATACAGGTTGGAAAATAGGCTATGTTGTCGGACCGAAAGCACTTATGGACGAGTTTAAAAAAGTGCATCAATTTAATGTATTTTCTGTGCATCATCCGTCTCAGAAAGCGCTTGCAACCTATTTAGAAGAGCCTTCTCATTACTTGACATTAAGCCCGTTCTTCCAGCAGAAAAGAGATTTGTTTCTCGACCTTATTAAAGGGTCAAGATTTAAAGCGACTCCAGCTTCTGGCACCTATTTCCAAATGTTAGATTTTTCTGATATTACCGACGAACCAGACACTGCTTTTGCTGAACGACTTACTAAAGAGAAGGGTCTAGCTAGTATTCCGACATCTGTTTTTAATCTCGAAAATCAAGATTATAAGATGCTCCGTTTTTGTTTTGCAAAAGATGATGAGGTGCTCAAAAGAGCAGCGCAAATTTTAACAAGCATATGATAAAGCAACTCTATTTTTGTAGCCTCCTGTTCCTTTGTTGTACGTCATGCACTGTTTTGCAATGGCGTCACAGTGATGATGAGATAAGAAGCGCTTTCGCGAAAGCAAACATCTCTACAGACATTTCTTATGTCACTATTGATAGTTTAGACCTGAAGGTAAGAGTACAAAGTATTCCACTAGAAAACACCAAAATTAATCTTGTGTTCTTGCATGGTTCTCCTAGTTCTCTTTCTGCTTGGAACGGCTATCTCAAGGATAGTCTTTTATATTATCAAACGGCGATGCACGCTATAGACAGACCAGGATATGGCTATTCTAATTTTGGAAAAGAATTAATATCCATAGATACTCAAGGCAAGGTGATAAGCCAAGTCATACATGAAAAAGAGCTTAAAAATATAATTGTAATTGGTTCTTCCTATGGCGGACCACTTGCCGCAAGAGTGGCGGTAGAAAATAAAAATGTAAAAGGAGTTATTATGATTTCGCCAGCTATAGATCCCAAAAATGAACAACGTATCTGGCAATCTAGTTTTACACAGTTCTGGCTAACGAGATGGTTAGTGCCAACAGGGTATCGGGTAGCTGGAGATGAGAAAACAACCCACGCTCAAGAGCTGGCACTTATAGAAAAAGATTGGGATAAAGTAACAGTCCCTGTCATGCATATTCATGGTGATAAAGATGACCTTGTACCCTATATTAATATAGAGTACAGCCAGCAAGTTTTTTCTGATATTGAGATCATCACAACTCCAGATACAGGTCACGAAATTGCTTGGGCAAAACCGCACTTAATCAAACCGCATATTCTTAAGATGATGGGTAAAATAGACCTAGACTAATTACTCATACCATCGCAATATTCCAAAATCAAAAGGAGTCCATAAACTACCTTTCATATTACTTTGTTTAAGTCCTTTGTTGAGCCAACTATTACAGGTTCTATAAAACATATAGTTGCCATGAGCACGATAAAAATTGTCTCTGTCTGGAGTGTACGTAGCTCCATGAACAAGGACTTTTTTGCCAGAAGTTTCATCAAAGCTTTGAGCAATATAGGTGTTAAGTGCTTCCAGTTGTTTGTCTGTAACCTTTACAGCAACCCAATCGTTACGTTTACTTTTATATCGAGTCACGTGGATTAAGGTTTTACTCTTAAGAAATGCCGCTCTAAAGGCCACAGAAAATTTTAGGTCTCCCCAAGTAGGCGTATTGATATAAAAGTTTTCTTCTCCCCAACCAAAAGCAAAATAAGCATCAGCAGGTTGTATTATTTGGTCATCTAAAATTTCTTGATGAATTAAGTTTTTAGGTAGTATGACATCTGCGTGAACGCCATTTGTAGTTAGGTAAATGGTATGCGCTTTAGGGTCATCTGTTTCTTTTTCTGAGACAGGAATTATAGTAAGCAGTAAAGAAATAAGCAGGTAAATAATAGGAATGCCTACGAGAGCAAGAACTACTTTCCCTAGGAGTTTTAGAATTTTCTTTATACTAGTCATTTAATGCATCAGAAACCAATTTCATAAACGCACCTACTTTGCTAGGTTCTAGCCATCGTGTTACGACTACCATATCATTTTTCTTGTCCACAATAATAAAATTACCACCAAAACCCGCAGCATAAAAAATATCCTCATCTACATCATTCCAATGTCTTGAGCCTTCCTTAGTATTAAGCCACCACATAAAGCCATAATTTACATTAGGCGTTGAGGGTTGAGTGGCTTGGGTAATCCAGTGTTTTGAGATGATTTGCTCTTGATTCCATTTCCCGTCATTAAGAAATAGAAGTCCAAAACGCGCCATATCTCGGGCGCTTATAAAAATACCTGCGCCGCTATGGCCACCACCAGTTACAGATTTCATATTTATGCCATCTACTTCTGTCCAAGCGTGCTCATAGCCTTCCCAACGCCAGGTTGTACTAGCATCTATTTTATCCATAAGTTGTTCTTTCATAACTTGGGGTAAAGGCTTTCGCCATACTTGTAGCAAACTATACGCCAGTACATTTACGCGCACATCATTATATTCCATAACCGTTCCTGGAGTTTTGGGCGCAGCATATTGCCAGTCGTCTATACCACCTTCTCTAGGTGGACGGTCTGCCCAATCTTTTCCGCCCCAAAGAATACCTTGCCAAGCCGAGTTTTGTTGTAATAAATGTCGCCAAGTAATCTTACTGTTATGCGCACCTGCAAAAGTTCCATCCCAAACGTATTGACCTACTTTATCATCTACACTAGCAATAAGGTGTTGGTCCACAGCAAGACCTGCCATCGTAGAGAGAAAACTTTTAGTCACGGAGAAGGTCATATCTACCCTTTTTGTATCTCCCCATTGGGCGACTATTTTTCCATTTTTGAGAATCATTCCTGCTGGACCGCCTCTTTTTTTAGTAGGTCCTAGAATCTCATGAAAGGGCTCTCTTTTAAATCCTTCTAAAATGGCAATACGTAAGTCACGAGAGCCTGAGTATTCGTTTGCTTTCGCGAAAGCAATAACTTCCTCCATCCCTTTTTCATCCCAACCTGCATCCCTGACCGAAAGTTCTTGCCAGTTTGCATTGCGTTCTGGAAAATACGTTTGACTCAAGCCTAATGAGCTAAGACAGAGAAAAGTCATAATGAGCGAAATGGATTTCATAGCAGCGTTTTTTAGAAGCTTAAAAATAAGGAAAGATTTGTTAGGTCTTTTTTTTATCTTTAAGGTATGAATGACGAATTGTTTGATGCTATAAGAGCGCAAGATGGAGAAAAAGTTACAAAAATTGTAACAGCGCATCCTGAGCTTGTAAATATTAAAGATGCAAGAGGCTCAACGCCTTTATTGCTGGCTACCTATTATGGTCATATTGATATTGCCAGAACACTATTAGAACATAAACCAGATTTGGATGCGCAAGATAGTTCTGGTAATACAGCGCTTATGGGCGTTTGTTTTAAGGGCTATCCAGAAATAGCAAACTTGCTTATGCATCACGGTGCAGATGTGAATAAGACTAATTTTAATGAAGCTACAGCATTAATTTATGCAGCCACTTTTGGGCAGGAGGCTATTGCAAAACTTCTTTTAGATAATGGTGCAAATGCTGCTCATAAGGATGGCAAGGGAAATACAGCTTATGACCATGCAAAAATGCAAGGGTCTAAAAAACTTATGGCTGTATTGGAAAATGCCTAAGGTCTTCTATCCAAGTTGTGCAACCTAAATCGAGCATGGCTTCCTTATTTTTTATTCCTACTCCTATAAAATCAATGTCGAGTTCTTGAGCAGCTTTTAAATCCCAAACACCATCTCCTACAGCAATTATTTTTGTAAAATGGTCTTGCTGGTAGTAGGCCATTGCCTTTGCTATCGCCTGCTTCACAAAACCTACGCGCGAGACACTATTAAGAGAAGTAGCGAGCACCTCTTCTATAAAAGGCATTTGCGTTTGTTTCATTTTTACGGCGGTGGCTTTAGGAAAAGCTCCCGTACCATAGGCAAAAGGAATCTTACGTTCTTGTAAAGCGAGTAGCGTAGCTCTAGCTCCTGGAATTTCTTTAACGGGAGCTTCCTTAAGCAGTCCTTGTTCCAAAAGCTCGTCTAACTCATATTTTAGATTTTCTGGAGTGGGTTTTTTAAAATTGCGTTCGTAATTATACTGCAAGGCATAGAGGTCTGTATGGTGTAGATAATTATCGTAATCTGTATCAATATCTTTTAGACCAATATCGCTGAGCACCTGTGTAATCACTTTGAGATAGGTTGGAATACTATCGGTTAAGGTACCGTCTATATCAAAAATGTATAAGGGAGCTGTCGCCATATTGAACTATTTTTTTGCTATACGAAGCTACGAGAATTTATGCAGCCACTTTAGCTAATTTAAATATCTTTGAGTATGCAAGATTTTTTAAACATCACATTAGTACAAACGCATTTGCACTGGGAAAATCCAGTGGCAAATAGAAAGCATTTTGAAACGCTTATTCAAGATATTACAGAAGATACGGATCTCATCGTACTTCCAGAAATGTTTACGACGGGATTTAGTATGAATGCTTCCCAGCTTGCCGAAACTATGCAAGGAGATACCCTGAGATGGATGAAGGACCTTGCTAAAGCAAAAAATACTGCCATTTGCGGTAGTATGATTATTACAGAAAACAACCACTTTTACAATAGATTTTTATTTGTAAAACCTACTGGTGAGATACACTATTATGACAAAAGACATACGTTTAATATGGCTGGAGAAGGTGCCGTTTTTGAGTGTGGTACGGAGCAGGTTGTGGTAGAGCATTTGGGTTGGAAATTAGGCTTACAGGTGTGTTATGACCTTCGTTTTCCCGTATTTGCACGCAATACGCAAGGCTACGATGCTTTGATTTATGTAGCGAACTGGCCAAAACCTAGAGTTGCTGCTTGGGATGCGTTATTAAAGGCGCGTGCCATTGAGAATATGAGCTACTGTATAGGTGTAAACCGAGTAGGTCTTGACGGCAATGGTTTAGAATATGTTGGACATTCTGGAGTGTACGATGTACTTGGGGATGAGATAGCTTTCGCGAAAGCAGAACAAAAAACCCTCTCAGTGCGCTTATCTAAAGAGTATATTATACACTCACGAGAACAGCTTCCTTTTTTACAGGACAAAGATGATTTTAAATTACTCTAGTTCTTTAGCGGAAAGTTTTCCACCGCAAACCAGCTAGGTCTTACTTCTATTGTTTTTCCAAAATTGATTACATTTTCGGGTTGCACTTTCTCAAGGTAATTTCCCGTGTCGTAAATACCGTTGGCATTGGCATCCTCAACTACTTGGATTTTATAGTCTCCAGGTTCAAGAAATTCGAAGTCAAAGGTGGTCTCTTCTGTTGTAGGGATATTTTTTAACACATCGCCCTGGCTACTTAATAGTCGCACGATATATGGAAAATTTGTAGCGTTTACTAGGTTAATTTTTATGCCTCCATAATCGGATTCTTCCTTAGTGCTAAACGAGTAAGTAAGTGTGTCATTAACCGCGTTAAAAAAATCTGTAATCGCACCAGGCAAGAACTGCACCTGATAGGCAGTGTCTTCTTTGTATTCAAAATCTAGATTGAGTTGCGTAAAGAGACTGTCTTTTTTTACAGTTAATGGAATAGTGGTAGAGTCACGATACATCGTAATGAGTTCTTCTTTAAAAGAAGTTATTGGTGTAGAACTATACAGCTCAAAAGGCCTATTAGGTATTAAGGTACGGCCTGTTCTATTTGTAAAAGCCAAGGAATCAGGTTTGCGATTTCTTAGACGTGTAATAAGAGTGTCTTTGTACTCCATGCCTTTGGCTTCAAAAATTAGTGAATCAATCTCAATTTTAGGTTTGTACCAATAATGTAATGAATCTTGGTTAGGTTTTTTTGTCAATAAAGATTTATACCCTGTCGGTTTAGGCGTTAATAAGATAATGTCTAAGCTATCTACGGGACCTTCTACACCAAAAGAAATATGGCCTTCTGCCAGCTGTTTGGGCCTTGAGATTTTAAGAGGAGCAGTTTCTTTAAATAGCTTTAAAGTATAACTACTATCTGTAGGTATGGTAATGTATTCCTTTAAAAAGGCAATTTTATCTTTTTTAGGTTGGAACGTATAATTTGCATCTTCATCCTTCATAGCAATCAACATATATTCTCCTTCTTTTATATTTCCTATCTCAAAAGTAGTCAGACTGTCTAATGTGTTTGTTACATACCTTGGGGGCTCCTTAAAGACAATGGAATCTGATAAGGTATTATCTACAGCATAGAGCATTACAGACACAAAATTATCGGGCTTAGCAGATAGCTCGTCTATAATAGTTCCAGAAACGGTCAGACTGTCTATGTAATCTCCTGTTGACATTACATATTTAAAAGAAGAAAAAGGATTATTCTCGTTATTATCCTGAATACTCTGTCCAAAATTAAATACATAGGTCGTATTAGGCACTAGAGTGTCAGTTATTTCAATCTTTATAAATTTTGACGCTGATCCTTGGGGTGAAATAATACTATTTTTTAACGGAGGTGAGATTATGAGTTGTTTTTGGTAATCCTCAAGTTTAATATATTCATCAAAAAAGATGCGTATTTCTTTTTTATTAAAATTAGTAGAATAATTAGGAGGTGTAGCTTTTACAAAAACAGGAGGGATACTATCTAGAGGACCTCCAGTGGGGGCACCTCTTTTTGCGCAATTTGTAAGGGAGAACATCATAAAAAGTAAAGCCGCTAGATAATTCAAGGCTTTTTTAATAGTAAGATGACCTTTCTTAAATTTTCTCATGAGTGCAACAAAGAAACAATTATTTTTTAGGCAAACGAAATACTTTTTACGCTATTGCCATCACTGCAATACTTAACGTAATATTAGGGATTTGCAGCAATTGGATAGCGCAAGCTTCTAGGGTGGCTCCAGTGGTAAGGATGTCATCCACCAGTAATATGTGATGTTCTTCTTCGCTGTGGGTATTGGAAATAGAAAAAGCTTCAAAAACCTCATCACTTCTTGTAAAACGGCCTTTAAATACTTGGGTTTTGGTGTTTTTAGATTTAAAAAGAAGATCGGTGCGACACTTTGCATCGAGATGATGAGCAATAGCTCGGGCAAATCCGTCTACTTGATTATATCCTCTGGTTCTTTTCTTTTTTGGATGTATGGGCACAGGAACAACTAGGTCTATCTGTGTGTATTTTGGGTTTTGAGCAAGTTCATAACCCAACCACTCTCCTAGAAAACCACTTATCTTTTTGTCTCCTCTATATTTTAGATTATGCATGAGTTGTTGAACACCTCCTCTTTTTTCAAAATGAAATAGGGC
>CAZXMY010000077.1:0-5921 GCA_964641325.1 uncultured Flavobacteriaceae bacterium
GTAAATAGTAGACTGTGGCGTGTACTTTCAGTACTTTACTGATATAGGTAATCATAATAAGATATAATATACCACTTGACAATTGTAACGGTTAAAATAAGTAGGCTTGATCTATTAAAAATGAGCTAATTGCCAACTTTACTTATAAAAATATTACTTGTAAATTAATGATATTCAGATTTTTAAAAAAAATGAAATAAAAAAAGTAGGGTAAAAAGTACTTCTCGGGTATTAGTAGTATAACATAAACTAATATTAATCTTTTAATCCTATAATTATGAAAACTAAATTGATTTCTTGTATACTTATAATATTGGCTGTAGCTGAAATACAAGCACAAAACACGTCAACAAGCCCAAATCAAAACAATTTTAATAAGGCGTTTAAAATCCAACCTCTTAATTTAATTGATGGGGAGTTTAGAGTAAGTTATGAACAACAAATTTCGAGAAAAGGCGCATTAGAATTTGAACTAAGTTATGATAACGATAAGTTTGAAACCTTCACTTCTTCTGGTACAATTAATGAGCTAAACGCTCGTGCGGGATACAGATACTACATCTTAAAAAAAGAAAACAGACTACAAGGACTATATGCTAGATCAGGTATAGAGGCAAGTCATGTCTTTACAAAAAATTTAAACAATGTCTCTACATTAGGCATAAACGCGCACCTTGGTCATCAATGGGTATTAAACGGTTTTGTAAAAGGATTAACTTTTGACATAAATATTGGTGCTCACGCCTATAGACTTCTAGATAAGGAAATAGGAAATGCTTTGGGCACGCAGCTAGACATAAACTTAAATTTACGAATCGGCTACTCGTTCTAAGACACCTGAGCTGCTTAAATCCGGATTATGCAATAGAAAATCTATAGCATCTTGAAACTGTTGTAAAATATTGTACTGCGTGACATCTTTAAGTTTAACCATAGTTAATCGACTACGTTCAGGATAAATTTAGCTATGCTAAAACTCAGAAAATGTGATATTTTTTTACGTTTCAACCTTCATCACGAAGGTCTAATGTATAATCCGGGTTAAATTACTTAACCTAAAAATTATATACTATTTTTGCCTATACAACAAGCCCCAATATTTATGATAAAGACAGCTCAAAATGTTTGTGAAGAAACTGTTTATGAAACACTCTTTAAAAAACATTATGAACCACTTCGCAGCTATCTATACTATAAATATGGAGACTTGGCAAAAGCAGAGGACATCGTTCAAGACACCTTTGCTAAATTATGGCAAAACTGCCATAAAGTGATTTATGAAACAGCCCAAAGCTACCTTTACAAAATTGGAAATAACGCCTCTCTTAATGCCATAAGACATCTTAAAACTGTACGGGCTTATGAAAAAACACCGCAAAGGACTATGGATTTTGTAAGCCCAGATTTTCAACTAGAAGAAAAAGAGTTTATGGATAAATTAAAACGGGCAATCTCGGCATTAAAACCTAAACAAAGAGAAGCTTTTTTGTTACACCGCATAGATAACAAAACGTACTCAGAAATTGCAGAAACTCTAGACATATCTGTAAAAGCAGTAGAAAAAAGAATACATCTGGCACTTATTTCACTTAAGGAGACCATAGGCAACTACTCAATTTAATATCTAGAAAATGGACAACAATTTTGAAAATAACGATATCCTTCTAGCGCAATGGCTTTCTGGTGAATTAAAAGGCGATGCCCTAAAATCATTTGAGGCTTCAAAAGACTTCAAAAAGTATAAAAAAATTATAGATGCAGCGGCAGAACTGAAAGTCCCTAGCGTAGATGTAAAAGCAAAACTCGAGGCACAAAAAAAATATAATGCGTCTCTAGACCATTCTAAAAAAACTAAAATAGTTAATCTTAAACCATGGCTATGGAGTGCTGCAGCTGCTATTGCAATACTACTTGTTGCTCTGCCCTTTATGCATCCCACCATTACTGTAAGCACAGAAATCGCCGAGACAAAGGTCCACGTGCTCCCTGATGGTTCTGAGTTGACACTAAATGCCGCGTCTTCTATCACTTACCAAAAAGACAAATTTCTCAAAAATAGAACCCTAAAACTAGACGGCGAAGCCTATTTTAAGGTGCAAAAAGGAAGTACATTTACTGTAAACTCATCCAGCGGAAGCGTTCAGGTACTTGGAACGGCTTTTAATATTTATGATAGATCCTCTACCTTTAAGGTTTATTGTAATCATGGAAAAATAAAGGTTACTTCAGGGACTAGAGAGCTCATTTTGAAAAAAAATATGGCCGCGTTCGCTAAACCAAAAATTCCATTAACACTTGCTCAAAATAAAGAAATTCTCCCTACTTGGAGAGATGGAAAAAGCACCTTTACAAAAGCTACTCTTAATGATGTTTTTGCAGAGATGGAACGACAGTTTGATGTTAAAATTAATAGCGAACTAGTAGATGCAAAAAGACTTTATACAGGTTTTTTTAGTTATAATAGCTTGGAAACAGCCTTACACCAAGTATGCACACCAATGAATGTGAAGTATACGATTTTTGATAATAAGATAACCTTAAGCGATTAATGCTCAAAACAAAGCTCCTACTTTTATCCATTCTGATAAGTGGCACTTATGGTCATTCCCAAGAAATTGCCCTGCCTGATTCCGCAACATTACTAAATGTACAGGAGGTTATTGAACTATTTAAAGCAAAACACCATATTCAATTTTCATATGACGTGGAGCAAATGCAACAAACCTTTATACCCATAAATGGTAACACCCTTTCTTTTGGCAGTTTTAAGAAATCTCTCAAGGACATTTCAATCGATCTAGAAAAAGACCAAGAAAATAATTATCTCGTAGTACAATCTCAAAAAAACAATGAATATTGTATTAAAATTATAGATAATCTTTCGGGAAGTCCCGTTCCTAATACTACTATTTATAAAGACACCCAATTATTAGGCATTACCGATTATGCCGGTAGGGCAATCTTAGATGTGCAGCCAGGATCACTTCTAACCTATCACTATACTGGATATACCCCCTTCTCTCAAATTGTCAATATATCTCAAGAGTGTAACACCATAATTTTACAAGATGCCGTACAAAACCTAGACGAAGTAGTATTAAAAAGTTATCTCACACGAGGATTAGTTAAAAATAAAAATTCCTCGCTTAGTTTAAATACTAAGAAACTCGCAATACTCCCAGGCCTAGTAGAACCAGATGTTTTTCAAAGCTTGCAACTCATACCGGGCATAAACAGCCCACAGGAAGACCCTGCTTCCTTACATATTAGAGGGGGGACTCCAGATCAAAACCTATTACTTTGGGACGGTATCAAAATATATCAAAATAGTCATTTTTTTAATCAAATCACTAGCTTTAATCCCAACATCACAAAAAAAGTTGAAGTCTTTAGAAGCGGCACCAGTGTTCGCTATGGAGATAGGGTATCAGGGGTAATAAATATGAAATCTGATGATGATCTATTTGATGATTTTAAGGTAGGGACAGGAGTTAATTTATTAAGTGCCGATGCGTATGTAAAAATTCCTATTTCAAAAAAAATTGGAATAATGATTGCAGGAAGGAGATCGCTTACAGACATCTATCAAAGTTTTACATTTAACGCACTTTCATCCAAAGTTTTCAAAAACGCTCGTTTAGAAGGCATACAGAGCCCTGAAGATGAAACTTCTTTACGCTATAACTTTGCAGATTGGAATGCCAAACTTATTTATAAGCCCAATGATGATAACAGATATACCATAAGTTTTATTGATATTAGAAATAACCTTAATAATAACAATACAGGTATTAATAACAGTGAACCCTTCGAGGTACAGGAACTCCTAGAGCAACGTAATTATGGTGTAAGTTTTACCTGGCTGCGGGAAAAGGAGTATTTCACTACAAAAAAATTTCAATTTTTCCTATCCAACTATGACTCTGTTTATGCGTTTAATTTTCTGCCAGAAAATGAAGACGGAGCAAATCTTCGCTCTTTTAGAGGTAACCAAGTTACAGAATTGGGCTACGATTTATCTTATGACATTCCTTTGAACAACAAGCATTCATTATTAGTAGGAAATCAATTACAAACAACCGTTACTGCAGATGGTAATTTTGATGTTTTCTCATTTAATAACCAAAATTTTATAGACTCATCAGTTGCGGCGCAAGAGGGCAGAGTAAATCTCATTGCCTACCTAGAGCATCGTTATGATACAGACAATCTACTTCTGAGTTCTGGAGTTAGGACTGAGTTTAACAATCTCGTTGGACTGCTGTTTGAGCCCAGAATCTATGCCTCTCTTAAAGCTTCTGAGTCCTTGAGGCTTACGGCATCCTTAGAACGAAAAAATCAATCATTTAGTCAAATTAATAATCCGCAAATAGAACCTGTTTTTTATAATATTTTACCTTCGGCTAATCAATTTTGGTCTATACAATTTGATGGGGAAAATGGGGGTTCCAATTTTCTGACTCAAAAAAGCAATCAACTTACATTAGGTGCTTTATACAATAAAAAGGGCTGGACGGCTGAGTTAGAGGGCTATTATAAAAACATAGACGACACAACACCTCTTAACGACTCTTTTATCACTTCACTATACAGGATTGAGCAAAGGTCTGTAATTACCTCTGGAAAGGTAACCCGTTATGGATTTGATTTCCTATTAAAAAAACGTATTAAAAATTATAGAGCTTGGCTAAGCTATACCTTAGCAATGAATACTGCTCAATTTCCCGATATTCAGGAGCTACCCTTCCCTGAGGCATTTGATCAACGTCATAGATTTAATATTTCTCAAACATACTCTTATGATAGATTTGAATTTGCCTTAGGCTGGACGTTCGGCTCGGGACTGCCACTTACTCCAATTATTAACGGTACGCCAGAAGAAATAGCATCCCTTAGATCAAACAATCAAATTTACAGTGAAAGACTACCCGTCTATCATCGCCTAGACTTTTCATCTATCTATCAAATAAAAACTAACGGATTATGGAACGCTAAAGCAGGGTTTTCTATCCGAAATTTATACAATAGAAAAAGAGGTTTACAAGAAAGTTACGCCATAGGTGTAAATGACTCCAGCGCGTTTTTCTTAAATTCCAGCACAAATGAAAGTTTACGCCTAACCGCAGATTTTGTCTTTCGCATATCATTTTAGGTTCTAATAAACAAGCTATCTTGCTTAAACCTGCACTACGCAATAAAAGTCTATGCCGGCTTGAAATGGCTGTAAAATATTGTACTGCGTTACATTATTAAGGCTAACCATAGTCCTCCGACTGCGTTCAGGATAAACTTAGCTATGCTAAAACTCAGAAAATGTGATATTTTCTTGCACTTTCAACCCTCATACCTAATCCCTAATCCCTATTTAACAAAACTTTATTCCTCCGACTCCATTGTCAATTCCAAAATTAGTTTAACTTTGAATTTCAAAGTACTTTATTATGGAGTCAAAAAAATATATAGACGATTTATCAGAGATTAAGAGTTTAATGAATAAATCGTCACGGTTTATGTCCTTGAGTGGTTTGTCAGGAATCCTTGCGGGAATTTATGCATTGATAGGTTTTTTCTTTGTGTATAGAGAACTGGCATTTCAGATACTTCCAGGTATCTCTGCAGACAACCTACCAAGAGGCACATCTTCCGGTTTGGGCGGTCTGTTGAACGCTTTCACTGGAGGTTATTTAGAAACTCATTATAATTTTGCAACCATAGAAATCGCTAGTATTGGAATACTGATTTTACTTGCTGCAATAGCAACCGGTATAATCCTTACAGCTCGTAAAGCAAAAAAACAAAAAGAAAAAGTATGGAATAATGCGTCTAAAAGATTACTGTTGAATTTTATGTTCCCTTTAGGTGCCGGAGCCGTTTTTTGCGCCGTTCTTCTTCAATACAGAATTATAGGGTTAATAGGACCG
>CAZXMY010000077.1:5931-8675 GCA_964641325.1 uncultured Flavobacteriaceae bacterium
AGGCGACATAAAGTACTTGGGGATTGCCAATGTAATTATTGGTTTAGTTGCGACGCAGTTTATAGGCTATGGTCTCTTCTTCTGGGCACTAGGCTTTGGAATTTTTCATATTATTTATGGCGCGAGGATGTATTTTAAATATGATAGAGCATAACTTCGCTTTCGCGAACTTGCCTATCGTAAGATAGGAGCAATCTACAATTATGAGCATCATAAATAACATAAATAAAGCCTTTGACCATCGCATCCGACTGGGGATTATGAGTGTGCTTGTTGTTAATGAAAGTGCAGATTTTAAAACGCTTAAGGAACTTCTAGGTGCTACAGATGGAAATCTCGCTAGTCACACTAAAGCCTTAGAAAAAGAAAATTATATCGCAGTACAAAAATCCTTTATAGGCCGTAAGCCAAATACTAGTTATAGTGTTACCGCTTCGGGTCGCAAGGCCTTTAAAAAACATATTGAAGCCATTGAAAAATTACTAGGGAAGTAAACTATATTTTTTTAATCATTTACTTTGTATTTCAAAGTACTTTTAAAACCTATATTATGAATAAAATATCAAGATTTTCTAACTGGATGCGTAACTCCATATCAGCACGTATGCTGGTTGTAGGATTTTTAATTCTTATCCTTCTTATACCACTTAGTTTTGTACAAGACCTTATACGAGAACGCTCATTTAGACAAGTTGAGGTTACCCAAGAAATAAACTCTAAGTGGGGAAAAGAGGTCGTTTTGCAAGGCCCCTATTTAAAAATACCCTATAAATCTTTTACCACCACAAAAACCTTTAACAAGGAAACCGAGAAATACGAAACCGAAGTAATTGAGCATATTAACCCAGCTTATTTTTTTCCTGACCAACTTAATATAGATTCTCAAGTACAGGCAGAGTCGCTTAAAAGAGGGATTTATGAAAGTATCGTTTTTAGTTCTGACATTGGGCTAAATGGTAACTTTAATAACTTCGATTTTTCTAAAAAAGAAATTAAACCAGAATACATTCTTTGGGATAAAGCTCAAGTAATTGTCAAAACTTCGAATCTCAAAGGCATAAAAAATAACTTAACCATAACGATTAATGACAAGGACTACGACTTGACACCTAAATTTAATAAAGAAGCATTAAGTACCCTTATAACAGATTATGTAAGCATTCCTGCAGAAAATACGAAACCTCTGGCCTTTTTCCTAAATACCAAAATTAATGGTAGCGAACGCCTTACGTTCGTTCCCATAGGCAAAGAAACAAAAGCCCGTATGACCTCAAACTGGCATTCACCTAGTTTTTCTGGAATGTTTTTACCAGAGCAAGATTCGAAAAAAATCTCCCAAGAAGGATTTAAAGCCTCTTGGAATATCTCGCAAATTAACCGTCAATTCGAACAATCTTTTTTTAATGGAATTCCTAACCTAACAGAGTTTGCCTTTGGCGCAGATTTATACATTCCCGTAGATGAGTATCAAAAAAGTGAACGAAGCAGTAAATATGGTTTTATGGTCATAGGGCTCACCTTGCTCGTTTTTCTACTCATACAAATTGTTAGTAAAATATACATACATCCCTTTCAATATGTAATGATTGGGCTAGCATTAGTCATGTTCTATACGTTACTTATATCTATATCAGAACATAGTTCTTTTTTCAAGGCATATATAATAGCGGCAGCATCGGTACTTGGACTTATTACCATTTACTCTCGAGCGATACTTAAAGGTTTTAAATTTCCGTTGCTAGTAAGCACTTCACTTGCGGCATTGTATGGATTTATTTATGTGATTATACAATTAGAAAATTACGCACTACTCGTGGGAAGTATAGGACTCTTTGTCATCCTTGCCATTATTATGTTTGCTTCACGCAAAATAGATTGGAGCCATGAAAATTAAATTGCTTACTGCTCTTAGCAATTGTAAACCACTTCTGCTCCTTACAGCAGAGGTGGTTCTACTTTATATCAAATTATCCAGACATTTTACAAAATGAAAAACCTCATCCTTTCCAAATACAATCAGCTTAGGATTCTAATCTCCTTCACTCTAATAACTGGAATACTGCTTATGTTTCGCATCAAATTGAGTGAGTCTTTCTACCTCCTATTTCTAGTGTGGAATATCTTTTTAGCTGCCATTCCCTACGGTATTTCCTTTATGGCAAAAGGCTATCCATCGTTTTGTACTAAAACCCTTATTAAACCACTGCTGCTCGTCATCTGGATTTTATTCCTACCTAATGCGCCTTACATCCTATCAGACTTCACGCATCTGAGGTGGACATCATCACAATTTTTCGTGCTCGATAGTGCCATTATTACTGGATTTTCGGTACTCGGATTATTATATATGTTCTACAGTATCAAAGATGTGCAGGAGTTATATTTTAGTACGCTTTCGCGAAAGCAAACCTACCTTCTTATCACCACACTATGCCTTCTCCTAGGATTAGGAATTTACCTAGGAAGATACCTGCGATGGAATTCTTGGGATATCCTGCAACAACCTGAGAATCTTGCAAGTGATATAAGCAACCTACTCTTTCACCCTATTCAAAATAAATTTGCGTGGATAGTCACGCTTAGCTATGCCGCAATAAGCGGAGCTACCATCACCATCTTAAATAAATTAAAATGGGCACATTAAAATTTTCATCCACCTATTTCATAGCCACTCTAGCGGTTTTGCTCATAGAAACCCTTATTGCTCTTTATATAAATGATGCATTTATTAGACCGTATGTAGG
>CAZXMY010000078.1:0-8668 GCA_964641325.1 uncultured Flavobacteriaceae bacterium
TCCTATGGATTGTATATGGTCATCAAAAATAGGAGAATAGCTGGCACCACCATCATTAGATCTCCATACACCACCACCTGCTGTACCTGTATAGATAATTTGGGCATTAGTAGGATGTACTTCCATATCTATGATACGACCACTCATAAGTGCAGGTCCTATCTGTCGTGCAGAAATATCTCCGAATAATTCTTTGCCTTTAAGGGCTACGTCTTGAGCTTTGCCTTTAAAACTAAGTATAGAAAGAAGGCATCCGAATAAAAAAATGGATTTTTTCATCAGTATATGTTTTTGGTTAATTGACTTAAAAATGGAATAAAAAAAATCCCCAGCAATACTGAGGATTTATATAATTATACGCGCTTATTGCGTAGGCATTTTAAAAATTGACTCATCTACATCTCCGTTTACTTCTATTTCTTTAATTTTTATAGATTGTCCAGTCTGTCCATTAAATTTAGTTGTTATACTATGCGCATAAAATACATCTCCCGCCTCTAAATAATCACTAAAAACGGTTTGCGATGTCATTCCTTTTCCTGGACCAGATTTTGCGGTGCTTTCACTCATTACTGGAACAAAAGTCTCTTTGTCAAAAAAGAAAGTTGTAAAATTCTCTTCTTCTTTTCCATCTACAACCACAGGTTTTTTGGTAAGTTTTACAGCAAAACAATCTGTGCCTTCAATAGTTTTGTCTTCTAATTTTTCCAGGCTATATCCCTTTTCTTTATATCCTACAAAAGAATCTATAATATCCTGTGATTCACTTTTGAATTGTGCAGATGCTTCTGCATCCATAGCTTCTGCCTTTCCAGTTTGAAAATTTGTAGTCCACATCGATTCTCCGTCAAACGCTTGCGGTACAAATTTTTGCCCTTGTAAATCTATCACGATTTGCATGCGTCCATCTGCCATTACAGTTTGCGTAAAAGGAAATTCTTGTCCCATATTTGCAACGCCTGTCATTTTCATTGACTTGATGCTTTTCCAAGCTTCTTCGCCACCTGTAGCTTCTATATAATTTGCAACGATTTCATCGGCTGTTTGCGCCTGTGATGGTAGTGCTATTACAGCAAAAAATAAAGCAATAAGTAATTTAATAGTTTTCATAATATGTTTAATTAAAGTTTGATGTCTTCCCATAAGACTATTATCGTGCCAAAATGTTACAACTATTTTAATCAAAAAATAGCTTATTATTTATTTAGACGAATACTAAGATAACGTTATCGTACATTTTAATAACATACTTGCACTTTGCACGGCTATTATTTTATCTTTAACAATGCAATATTGGAATACGATACAACGGTTATTCCATTAATAATTATCGAATAGATAATGAATAAGATTTATGTTATAATGGGCGTTTCGGGTGTGGGTAAAACCACAGTTGGTAAAGAGCTCTCTAGCAAATTAGAAACTCCATTTTATGATGCAGATGATTTTCATCCTGAGTCCAATATTACTAAAATGGAAGCTGGCATTCCGTTACAAGACCAAGATCGCTGGCCTTGGTTAGATTTATTAGCTGCACATATAAAGGATTGGAAAAGAGAAGGTGCAGTGCTTGCATGTTCTGCTTTAAAGGAATCCTATAGAGAACGTCTACAAAAGTATAATCCTGTAGTTTTTGTGTATTTAGAGGCTTCATTTGAGCTTATATCAGAGCGCATTAAAACACGTAAGGATCATTTTTTTAATCAAGAACTATTGCAATCACAGTTTGATGCCTTGGAAATTCCTGAGAAAGCCATTACAATTTCTGTAAAGGAAACGCCAGAGAAGATTGCAAATACCCTTATGAACGTATTATCCCATAAAGCCAGTTTAGGATTGCTAGGACTTGGAGTAATGGGCAAGAGTCTCGCCCGTAATTTTGCAAGCCAAGGTATTACAATGTCCTTATATAATCGTCACGTTGCTGGAAAGGAAGAGAATATTGCATTAGATTTTATACAGGAACACGAAGTTTTAAAAGAGAGTCTAGGGTTTGATAGTATCCCTAGTTTTATAGAATCCCTTGCATTGCCGAGAAAGATATTTTTAATGGTGAATGCAGGACCTACATTTGATACTGTCCTAGAAGATTTATTGCCGTACCTGTCTAAAGGTGATATAATTATGGATGGTGGGAATAGCCATTATCAAGATACACAGAGACGTTTTACGACTCTTGCGAGTAAAGGCATTCATTTTCTTGGAGTAGGTGTTTCTGGTGGCAAGAAAGGAGCTTTAGAAGGACCTTCAATAATGCCTGGAGGAAGTACAAAAGCTTATAAAGAAGTAGGTGATTTTCTAGAAAAAATTGCAGCATTGGACAAGGCTGGAAAACCTTGTTGTACGAGAGTAGGAGAAGGCGGTTCTGGGCATTTTGTTAAAATGATTCATAATGGGATTGAGTATGCAGAGATGCAACTTATTGCAGAAGTATATGATGTTTTAAAAACAATGTTAGGGTATACTAATGACGCTATTGCTTTACTTTTTAAAGAGTGGAATACAACCGATTTAGAAAGTTATCTTTTAGAGATTTCCGGAAATATTATGTGCCATAAAGAAGAAGACACTTATCTCATAGATGTTATTTTGGATAAGGCTAAACAAAAAGGTACGGGAGGTTGGAGTACTGCGGCAGCTCTAGAGATAGGAGCTTCATTGGATACAATATCACAGGCCGTAATGGCTCGTATCGTATCGGGATACAAAAAAGAACGAATAAAAGGGGAAAGGTTGTATTCGCTTTCGCGAAAGCGAACTTGTGAGAGTCACGACCAGCCAGAGAACGAAGCGTTAAAGCGAGAACTTAATCTTTCCATCGAAACAATTAAACAAGCGTATACTGCCGCAAGAATCATTAATCATTGTATAGGCATTGAAGCTTTGCGTAAAGCTTCCTTAGAGTACGAATGGGAACTTAATCTTGGTGAGATTACGAGAATATGGACCAATGGCTGTATCATAAGATCTGCTTTCATGGAAGATTTAGCACCTATCTTAAATGAATCCGATACCTCTTTATTTTTAAACAAAAAAATAAGTCAAGCTGTCAAAAGCGGATTAGATGAATTAATAACATTTACAACTGCAGCAAATAAAGCATACATTGCTGTACCTGTTTTTTCGGCTGCCGTGCAATATATATTGGCATTTACACGTGGAGAATCTTCTGCCAGTATGATTCAGGCGCAACGTGATTATTTTGGCGCGCATACCTATGAACGCAAAGACAAGACTGGAAGTTTTCATACACATTGGGAAAATTAATTAAAATAAAGATCGTTTGGATATTCAATTATTAATGGCCGTTTTTCTTGGGATAGTTGTCCTATTATTCCTCATTTTACGTTTAAAAATACAAGCTTTTTTAGCACTGCTAATTACGTGTATAGTTGTAGGTGTGACGGCAGGAATGGAACCCAATGTTTTACTTTCTAGTATTAAGAATGGAATGGGAGGCACTCTTGGTTTTGTAGCTACAGTAGTAGGACTAGGAGCGCTTTTTGGAGCAATACTAGAACGCTCTGGTGGAGCACAGATGCTTGCAAATTCTTTGCTCAAATCTTTTGGTATTAAACGTGCTCCTTGGGCTGTAAGTCTAACCGGTTTTTTAGTAGCCATTCCTGTATTTTTTGATGTAGCCTTCATCATTCTAGTACCATTAATATATGCCTTGCAAAAGCAAACCCAAAAATCCTTACTACTTTATGCAATCCCTTTATTAGCTGGTCTTGCTATTACGCATACGTTTATCCCGCCTACGCCGGGTCCTATTGCAGTGGCAGAGATACTTGGAGCAGATTTGGGTTATGTTATTATTTTCGGCTTTTTAGCGGGAATTCCATCAGTTATCATTGCTGGACCATTTCTAGCCAGGAGGTTAGCGAAGAAAATACAAATTGAAGCTCCAGAAGAAATGGTAACCAAAATGGAGATTCCCGATAATGCACCCAGTGCTGGGCAAATCAGTGCTATAATTGCGATACCTATTATTCTAATTGTGTTTAATACTGTTTTGGCAAGTCCGCTTTTTGCAGATGGAGCTCTTCCTAAAGAGGTTGTATATTTAGCGGGACTGTTGGGTCATCCGTTTGTTGCTCTTATCATTGCCAATATTGTAGCTTGGTACTTTCTAGGGATACGCAAAGGGTTTAAAAAGGATGAACTACTTACTATTTCTACGAAATCACTATATCCAGCAGGTGTTATCATACTATTAACGGGTGCCGGCGGTGCGTTTAAGCAAGTCTTAATAGACACAGGAGCAGGAAAAATGATCGCAGAAAGTCTAAGCAGTGATTATTTCCCACCTGTAGTTTTTGGATTTGTATTGGCCGCTATTGTGAGAATCCTTCAAGGTTCAGCTACAGTGGCTATGATTACAGCCGCGGGAATTGCAGCGCCTTTACTTGGAGTAGCAGATACGAGTGCACCACAACTCGCAATACTAGTAATTGCAATTGCTTCTGGTGCCACTATCTTTTCTCACGTAAATGATAGTGGTTTCTGGCTCGTAAAGCAATACTTAGGACTATCCGAAAAACAGACCTTTCAATCTTGGACGGTTATGACTACGGTAATAGCGGTAGTAGGTCTAGTAGTTTCTACGATACTGTGGTATGTGGTCTAATAAGTTTTTCACGAAAGTGTTATTACAATGAAACCGCATCAAAGATTTTAAATAGTAATAGAGAAAGAGGTTTGTATTATTCCGCTTTCGCGAAAAGACAACAAGCTTATGAATTTTCACACACGCAAATGGATAAAGCCTGAAGATTTAAATCCCAACGGAACACTCTTTGGAGGTCGGCTTTTGGAGTGGATAGATGAAGAGGCCGCTTTATATGCGATTATCCAACTAGAGAATCCGCGTACAGTTACCAAGTATATGAGTGAAATTGATTTTCGCGCAAGCGCTAAAAAGGGGGATATCATAGAAATAGGTCTCGAAGTTGTAAAATTTGGTACGGCCTCACTTACCCTAAGATGCGAAGTGCGCAATAAAATGACACGCGAAGTAATTATTTCTATTGATCGCATTGTAATGGTAGGACTCGGAGACGATGGAAAGGCATTGGCACACGGCAAGTCACAGGTAGAATATGTTAGGGATCGTCTGAATAACTCATAATTTTTAAGTTAAGCTTTATCGGGATTGACAGGTTATAAGAGATGAAATGCTAGGTTTAACATAACTTAAACTAACCCATCCATGAAATATTTATACCTAATACTACTTGTGCTTATCTGTTCTTGTAGTGAAGATGAAAAAACTGTAGAAACTGCTACAAATAATAGAACGATTGGAGCCTATGTGCGTACTACAGAAACTTTTAATGCCGATTTTGCGGTAGGAAACGCAGAAGATGTTTTTAGTATTGAAATTGAAACCCATGATGAATTAAATGGCCAGCTTCTAGATGCAATAGAAGTTTTTTTAAGTTTTAAGAAATTTGGACAAGTGCCTTCATCTGAAGTCCTTTTTCAAGTTATGGAAAGTGATATTTTTGAGATAGGAGAATTTGGGAAGCCTCGTGCAATTATCGCAATTTCTTTTGAGCAAGCGTCGCAAAGTCTAGGTTTACAGATTGAAGACATTGAGTGTAAAGATCAATTTGAGGTACGATTAAATTATAAGTTACTTGATGGTCGCAGTTTTACCACGGGTCAGAGTAGTTCTAAAATTCTTGCTGCAGATGATTTTTGGAGTTCTCCATTTTGCTATACAATTAACGTTATTGAGCCTATTGAGGATGATCTATTTACAGGAATGTATAGTATAGAAAATCTTGTGGATGGGCCATTGGGGGCTACTTTTGGAGATACGCAGTTTGTAGAAATCACTAAAGGTCATAGCACAAATACTAGGGAAATGCGCCTGAGACATAGATTGTCTATTCTAGAAGAACAACCCAGAATATTTAGATTTACTGTCTCTTGTGAGCAATCTGTTTTTAGTAAGAATCTTTTGTCAAGTAAAATTGGATTTTGTGACATTGATCCGGCAATTTTACTCGGACCAGATGTTGAAAATGGTCCTTTGGATATGACGGATGATAGTGTTTTTGAACTTTGGTTTGTAGAAGGTTATCTCGGATTTGATGGTAATTGTGGATTTGGAACAGCACCTTCACGCTTGAGATTTTCCAAACAGTAATAATTCTTATGCGGTGTTAAACTTGGTAAAAAGGATAAATAGTATCGCTTATTTATTCTATTTTTATGGAAAATAGACGATGCGAATTCTTTGTTTCCTGGTAGTTGGTATTTTGTTATTTCTTTCTTGTGAATCTGAACCCAGACCTGTGGATATAGCGTTTGACGAAGCTCAAGTAGGTGGTATTTTAAGGACGCAATCTGCAACAAATCTAGTTCTTGACCTTTTAGATATTGAGAGAGATATAGAATTCACACTAGAATATCAGGATGGGCAGCAAATTCCATTACTGTCATCTGTAGAGATGTTTATCTCATTTGTCGATAATACGCCTGAGAATGGTGATAATTCTCAAGATTTTCAGGAATTTAGGATATTATCTAGTACAGAATTCACAGAAGGTGTTAATGGTCTTCCTGTTATAGATATAAGTATCTCAGCGCAAGAACTATTAGAGGTATTTAATTTTACCAATATGCAAGTACATTGCACAGATAGATTTGTACTGGATTTAAAACTTAATTTATCCAATGGCAGTAGTTTTACTCATGATAATAGTATTGGACCTATTATTAGTTTTGGTGGTGCTTTAAATTCTCCTTTCACCTATGATATACATGTTGTCGAGGGAATAGCAGATGATTTGTTTACTGGTAATTATAGCTACGATAGTATTTTAGATGGTTTTGAGGGAAGCACATTTATTAGCCCTGCGATTCTAGAAGTTATAGCAACAAGACCTAATGCTAGAGTTTTTGAGATTATAAGGGATGAGCAACAAATCACTGTAGGTGGAGTTTTGGTGCGAGCAGAGGTTGAATTTACAATCGCTTGTGATCAAATTATTTTGACCCGGTATGTACGATCTGCAATTGTATGCGGCTTTGGGGTGGAAGGTGATGTACATGTATTATTAGGTCCTTCGAGTGATTTAGATAATACCGCAAATCAAAATGATGATTCTGTATTTGACTTGCGATTTTTAGAAGGATTTGAAGGGAATGATGGCTTTTGTGGATGGCCAGTTACGCCTTCTGTAATTCGACTATCTAAGCAATAATAGCGTCAAAATCAAAAGGGGATTTTAAGATAACTTTTATCGGAGGTTACGGTTAGATAATAAAGTATATATATATTTATCAAAATCTTTTCTTATGAGACACTTTTATCTTTTTATTTGTTTGATTTTACTATTCTCTTGTGATGACGACACCACCATTACTCAAGTTACAGAAGAAGTAGGACGTGGCGCTGTTTTGAGGACGATAGATACGCAAAACACCGCACTTAATATCAATGATTTGGCAAGCACTTTTTCTTTGACATTAGAAGAAATGGATATTGAAGAAGGAGGTTTGTTAGACTTTATTGGTGTAAACGTTCGGTTTTTAGACAACACACCAGAGAACGGACTAAGTAGTACAAACAGCGTCTTATTGGAATCTGTACCACGTTCTGAATTTGATTTTTCCGGCATATTACCGCGTAATACTTTCGATTATAGTTTAGAGGAGATGCTTCAAGCAACTGGTATATCTATAAATGATGTGCAGGTAAAAGATCAGTTTATATTGGATTTAGATCTTAATCTTACAGATGGCAGGATATTTAATGAGGACAATGCGAGTTCAATAATATTGGCTTTCGATACTTTTTTTAGCTCGCCATTTAGTTATACGGTTACTTTAGTGGATCCAATTCCAGCAGATGCTTTTACAGGGTTTTATACTATAGAATCTATCCTTGATGGGCCTAACGGCCCTACCTTTGTAGATGAAAATAGAATTCCATTAGGAGAAGGTGATGTTATTGAAATTCTAGCAAGTGATGATACTAATGTGCGAGAGTTTTTTGTGCGTCATAATCTATTTCATATTACGATAGAACTAGAAAGACGTTGGACATTTACGGTAGCGGGAAATACAACTGTATTTGGTAAACATCAATTATCATCCCCAGAAGGATATTGTTCTTTTAATGCAGCTCCTATATTATTAGGGCCAGGTGCTGAAAACGGAGAAGCCAATATTATTGATGATTCTGTATTTGAACTATGGTTTGTAGAAGGATATTTAGGCTTTGACGGCAATTGTGGATTTGAGACGGCAGCATCGCGTTATCGCTTTTCTAAGCAATAAGGATTAGCGTATTTAAGAACATAAGTTTTAGAACAGGACGCAACCTTTTTACTATTATTATGATACTTTACTATCGTATTATTAGCACCTTTTATGAAATATTCACAAAGCATATTATTTCTAGTCATCATTATCTTATTAGGCTGTAGTTCTGATGAGAAACCTATAGATATTCTATTTAGTGCTCCTAATGGCGCTATATTATCAAATGAAATCGTTGGTAGTGATAATTTCATAATTTCTGATGCAAGCAGTAGGATATTTACAGAAGCTCGTATAAATGATCAAGAAGAAGGCGATTTCACCGATTTTATACGAGTGTATATAAGTTTTAAGAGTAATTCTTCCAATGGACTGAATGATCGGGATGAAG
>CAZXMY010000079.1:0-8546 GCA_964641325.1 uncultured Flavobacteriaceae bacterium
CTACAGTAAAGCCCTCTCCATACCCTACACCTACAAGACGTCCTAAATCACTAGCTCGATAGCTTATGCTATCTTTAAAATTTTTACTGGAAATAGGTGTGTTTCCCTCTTTAGAGTCTGGATCATAAAACTGAGAACCATAGGCAAAAACAGCCTCATTTTTCTTTTCAATAAAACCAGAAACATCTACTACGAGATCTGGCACAATATTTTTCCATTGGATATAGTGATACACACCTTTAGGTCTCCACGAATCCTGCTCCTTCCCCTCATAAGAAGTTTCAATTTTTTTTAACCCACTTAAAAAACAAGAATCACTGGCCAGCCTACTACCCTTACCGTGATCGATATGACGATCATCTATAGTATTACATAGTACGATTTCTGGACGACAAAAACGTATGATTTCTATAACTTTAAGTTGGCTTGCTTTATCATTTTTAAAAAAACCATCTGCAAGGCCGATATTCTTTCTAAAAGCTACTCCTAGTATTTTGGCCGCAGCTGCGGCTTCATTTGCGCGAATTTTTGCAGAGCCTCGAGTTCCCAATTCTCCTCTAGTTAAATCTAATAAGCCTACTGTTTTGCCAGAGGCAACTTCCTTGGCAATAGTTGCGCCACAGCCTAGTTCTATATCATCAGGGTGTGCGCCTATGGCGAGAATATCTACTTTCATAATCTATATTTATTTTAAAACAGGAGTTGGTGCTACCTGCAATAAGGCTTGTTTAATATCTTCCATAATATCTTCACAATCTTCTATGCCTACAGAAAAGCGTAATAAGCCATCTGCTATACCTTGATTTGCTCTTTCATCTGGAGATAATAAGGCGTGTGAGGTTTGTGTAGGTGAAAGAATGGTGCTCTCTACCCCTGCTAGACTCATAGAGGGTTTGATTAAATGCAAAGCCTTCATAAATTGCTCAGAATTAATACTAGAAACGAGCTCAAAAGACATCATACCTCCATATCCTTTCATCTGCTTTTTTGCCAACTCATAATCAGAATGCGAGGGCAAGCCAGGATAATATACTTTCTCTATTTCTGGTAGTGTCTCTAACCAAAGAGCCAGTTGTAAGGCATTTTCATTATGTGCTCTTACTCGAAGTGCCATAGTTTTCATACTGCGCTCAAGCATCCATACGGTCATATCACTCAAGCTACCACCTAAATTTTTTGCCAGATTCCAGATTTTATCAATATGTTCTTGACGAGCTGCAACCGCACCGGCGCAAATATCACTATGTCCGCCCATATATTTTGTCGCACTATGGATACAAATATCAATTCCAAAATCTGTAGGATTCTGGTTAATAGGTGAAGCAAAGGTGTTGTCTATCATCGTTACGATACCATGTTCTTTTCCTAGATCTGCAATCATTTGCATATCAGTTACTGTCATAAGTGGATTAGACGGTGTTTCTATGTATAGTACTTTTGTTTGTGGAGTTATCGCTTTCGTGAAAGCGGCCTTATCTAAACCCTCTGTAAACGTATATTTTATACCATACTTATCAAACTCCTCTACAACAAGATTATAAGTGCCTCCGTAAAGGTTTTTTTGTAAAACAATATGGTCACCATGATTTAAAAAAGAGAGTAAAGTCGTACTCACAGCTGCCATACCACTACCAAAAATCAAGGCACCCTCTGTGCTCTCTAAGGCTGCTATTTTCTTACATAAAGCCTCTTGATTAGGCGTATTAAAATATCTGGGATAGCGCTTAACATCCACATCCATAAAGGCATAGGACGAAGAAAGGTAAATAGGAGAAACTGCTCCTTTAAACTGTTCATCTTTAATTTCACCTATATGCGTGCATATAGTTTGCACACCTTTTTTTGTTGGTTCCATTCTTTATTAATTAGAACATTAAAAATACAAAATTCTATACCGCAAGTAGCATAAAGTTTCTATCTTTAAGACACATGAAATTATTAACTAATATCCACCAGCTTCTGGTCACAGGAGATTTTAAAAAACCATTGTCTGGAAAGGCTATGGCAAACATGCCTTTTATAGAAAATGCATACCTACTTATTGATGACGGGTACATTTTTGAATATGGTAAGATGGAAGATTTTCGTCCTGTGACCGTAGATGAAGTCATAGATCTCACGGGACGCGTGGCATTGCCTATGTGGTGTGATTCTCATACCCATCTCGTATTTGCTACGGGTCGCGAAAATGAATTTGTAGACCGCATCAATGGCTTGAGTTATGAAGAAATAGCAAATCGAGGTGGCGGTATATTAAATTCGGTTAAGAGGTTGCGGGCGATGTCTACAGAGCAACTTTATGATGATGCCAGTAGCCGTTTACAAGAACTCATCTCCCTAGGAACAGGAGCTATTGAGATAAAAAGCGGTTATGGTCTTAGTGTGGCCGACGAGCGCAAAATGTTAGAAGTGATTGCACTGCTCAAAAAGAATTTTAACATTCCTATAAAGGCTACATTACTGGCTGCTCACGCGATTCCGGAGGAGTATAAAAACGATAGAGACGCTTATATTAAGTTGATTGTAGAGGAGATGATTCCTGCTTTCGCGAAAGCGAACCTATGCGACTTTATTGATGTGTTTTGTGAGAAAGGGTATTTTACCGTTGCAGAAATGGAAACTTTGATGCGTGCCGGTGCCAAATATGGATTAAAACCCAAAGTACACCTGAACCAGTTTAATGCTATAGGGGGAATTGCCAGTGCCGTAAAACACAATGCAATCTCTGTGGATCATCTTGAAGAACTGGTTCAAGAAGATATTATTGCCCTACAAAATAGCACAACCATTGCTACGGCTCTGCCAGGATGTTCCTTTTTTATAAATATACCCTATACGCCTGCTAGAAGACTTATAGATGCTAATATTCCTCTGGCCATTGCAACAGATTTCAATCCTGGATCTGCGCCTAGTGGTAATATGAATTTTACTGTAGCTCAGGCATGTATTAATCTTAAGATGACCCCAGAAGAAGCGATTATAGCTGCCACCATTAATGGAGCTTTTGCTATGAATGTAGCTAAAGACACAGGCAGTATTACTAAAGGAAAACGGGCGAATTTGATAATTACAAAACCTATAGATTCGTATAATGCCATTCCTTATCATTTTGGAATGCATCAAATAGAATCTATACTTTTAAACGGTGATGAAGTCCTATGATGCCTAATTTTAACTTAGCGGCTACTGGAATCATATCTAACCACCTAGTTAATAAGGGGATAACTACCTTTTATGAGGCTATTAAGCACATAAGAGAATTGGATTATGGGCGAAGCAAATTGCCGTATCCTCGTAATATTCTAGAAGACAACAAAGGTACTTGCTCTACAAAACATGCGTGTGTCAAGGAACTAGCTTCAGAAAATAACATACATAGTGTTAAACTATGTATGTGCATCTACCCTATGTCTGAAGAAAATACACCAGGAGTAGGACCGATTCTAGAACGCTACAAATTAGATTATATACTAGAGGCGCATGTCTATATCTCTTATGATGATGAACGATTTGATTTTACCTTTCCTCATAATAATGAAATGAAATGGGAAAATGACATCTTGATTGAACAAGAAATAGGGGTAAATCAGATATTTGATTATAAACTAGCCTATCATAAAAAAATTCTTCAAGATTGGATAACCCATGATAAGATTAATTATGACCTTATTACTTTATGGCAAATACGGGAATCTTGCATTAGAGCGCTGCAAACCTTTGATTAGATGATACAATTACACATACAAAAACGAGAAGCTCTTGACGCTCTTATTTCATTTAGAGAAGGAGAGCATAAACTAGGAGAACACCTACACTTATGTGATAGCCTTAATGACATAAAAGAATGTAAAGCCCACTTTGTCCTATTTGGAATTTCTGAAGCTATAGGGGTCCAAGCAAATTATGGAAATACGGGTACCCAAAAGGCGTGGGATTCCTTTTTACGGGCTTTTGTTAACGTGCAAAGTAATATACATAATCCCGAAAGATCAATTTTAATCTTGGGAAACATCACCGTAACTCCTAAAAACCCTATCAGCAAAGAAACTTCAAAAAAAGAATTAGGTGATTATGTGGCTCGTATAGATAGTAAAGTGGCTCTAGTCGTACAGACTATTATTAGCGCAGGTAAAATTCCTATTATCATTGGTGGAGGCCATAATAATGCTTTAGGCAATTTACAAGGAGCTTATCAGGCATTACAAACTCCCATAAACGCAATAAATATAGATGCGCATACAGACCTGAGACAGCCAGATTATAGACATAGCGGCAATGGTTTTAGGTATGCCTTAGAAAATAAGCCCAAGGCTTTTCTAAACAAATATGCTATCTATGGTTTGCATAAGAATTATACTCCACAATATATTTTTGAGTATATGCGTACCCATAATAAGCGTATACAATATACCTTGTTTGAAGAGCTTTTACCGATTAGTTCAAAAACCGAACGCTATACATCAAAATTAGATTTTGTAAAAGGAGAAGCTTTTGGCTTAGAATTAGATTGTGATGCAATGGTTGATTTTTCCAGTAGTGCGCAAACTCCATCTGGATTTGCATTAAATGACGTGAGGCAACTCATTATTGAAACCGCACAACACAAAAATTGCATCTATTTTCATATATGTGAAGCGGCTCCTTCTAAAAAAAATAAAACGCAGGTAGGTAAGGCTTTAAGCTATCTTGTTACCGATTTTATACGTAGCTATTATGAACATCATATCGTATCATAAAAAATTTGCAACGGCATTTAAAGACTTAAATATAGAGTGGTTAGAAACCTATTTTTATGTAGAACCTTACGATCTAGAGGTGCTTAGTAATCCCGATAAATACATCATTGAAAAAGGCGGTTATATCTTCTTTAGCAGGGCAAATGAAAAAATTACAGGTACCGTAGCCTTAATGAAGATGGAAGATGGTGTATATGAACTTACCAAAATGGCTGTAAATAAAAACATGCGTAGTAATGGAATTGGACAAAGATTGATGCAATATTGTTTACAATTTGCTAAGGAAAATAACTTTAAAAAACTCATTTTATATTCTAATACTAAACTAGAAAACGCTATTTATATCTATAGAAAATGGGGGTTTCAAGAAGTTACATTAGAAAATACCTCCAGCTACAAAAGAGCTAATATCAAAATGGAATTGTCGATCATATCTCTAGCAAATTAATTAAGAGATAAAAAAACCGTGAAAAGAACAGTTTCTCTTCACGGAATTAATGATAGTTAGTCTGTAACTATTTTATTTCATAGTAAAGGAGGTTTGCGTAAGTAGTTTAGGTCCATCATAGACGTATACTTTATAAAGACCGGCTTCAAATTTTTCTCCTGAAGGTTCAATATTTTCACATATATCGAGAGCCGTCGTGTCATAATAGAATTTAGAAATAGCACTATAGATTAATTCTCCATTATCAAAAACAACTTTTGTATTGTCTCCTAACACATTATCAGAAGGATCTATAACTTGTACAAATAACTCTCTATCACCAGCCTCTGCTAACCTATTTTGAGGAACTGTAAAGCAGGCTCTTACTTTATCTACTCTTCGGGCTCTTTGGTTTTCTACTAGCTTACCTGAAGAACGCTCTATAACCCCTATCGCTCGTAGTTTATTAGCTACCAACGCAGATCCCAAAGCTACACGTTCTTCAAGTTTATCATTCTCCATCGTAAGCGAATCTCCTACTCCGCGCTGTACTTCCAGTTCGTAACTCGTACTATCTACACGCATAGCGAGATAGTTATTGCTTACACGTAAAGAATCATTTTGAGCAAACAAGAAGTCTCGTTCTTTACGTAGCTTAAAGACCTCTGTCCTATATTTTCCAAGGCTTGCGATTGTGGCTTCTTTTGCCCCTATATCGTCAATTAAAGATTGTATCTTTTCTCTAGCCTCATTGAGCTCTGTATCCTTAAGGTTATTCTCATCGATTACTACATCATACTTATTAACCATTTCTTTTAAATCTGCCAGAACTACATTTTTTTCCTTTGTAAGTTGCGCTTTGGTATCTTTTTCTTGATTGTACAATTTATAGGCAAAAGCTCCAGCAATTACAAGCAATACAGCTAATATTCCTGTTATGATTTTAATCCCATTGTTACTCTTTTGATTTTCCATAAATAAATTTGTTTACTGCTTATACGCCAGTAATTGCATTTTAGATTTTTAGACTTTATCCTAATTGTACGGTTTTAATTAACATTTATGATTTGCTACTAAAGTACTGTTAAAAACTAATCTTTCCTGAACTTTTCTAGCCAAGCGAGCGTATGCGACACTTTTGCTATAAGGTTGCTAGGTCGTGAGGCAATACCGTGTGATGCACCAGGAATTTCGACCAACATAGTCTCTTTCTTTCTTATTTTTAGAGCATGATATAATTGTTTTGCTTCGCTAGGTGGTGTCCTCAGATCGTTCATACCTACCATAACCATAGTAGGTGTTTCTATATTCCCGACTAGAGAAATAGGAGAAAACTTCCAGTATCCCTCAAAATTCTCCCACGGTTGCCCTGGGTATCTTGAGTTGGCATAGCCATAATAATTATCCGCCACTAGTGTCTTGCTCAACCAATTCATTACTGGCTTTGCAACTACAGCCGCTTCAAAACGGTTATTTTTTCCAATCATCCATGCGGTCATAATACCACCTGCACTTCCTCCAGTAACGAATAATTGGTCTTCAGAAGTTATCCCTTTTGCAATACAAGAATCTACACCATCCATAACATCATTGTAATCTTCGCCAGGGTAATTATTATATAATAAATTACCAAACTCTTCTCCATAACTTGTGCTGCCACGAGGATTGGGATAAAAAACTATATACCCAGCAGCTGCATACAATTGTATTTCTGCACTAAAACGATCTCCATAATTTAAAACAGGACCGCCATGATTTTCAACCAATAAGGGATAGGTTTTTCCTTTTTGATAGTTGGGAGGATAGACAACCCATCCCTGTATATCGCGCCCGTCTACTGTAGATTTATACCAGAGCTCTTCTACCTTTCCCATTGTTCTTTTAGCAAAAAGGTTTCTATTAAGTTGGGTAATAACTTTAGGAACTTGGCCTGAACTAAGTATAGCTAGCTCTGCCGGTCGCGTAGGCTCCGAGTGCGTAAATGCTATGTCTCCATTAGTAGCAACAGAGTAGCTACCACTAGCATATGGACGGCCTAAAGTCGTACCTCCTATATCATCTGCTAGTTTTTTGACCTGACCATCAATAGTTGTTAAAGCTAACTTACTGTTCCCTTTATCATCATACATAAAATAGATAGCGCTGCCATTTTCAGACCACTTGATATTTGAAATACTGCGATCCAGACCTGTCACAACCTCAGCCTTTCCTGAGCCATCTGCATTCATTATATACAATTTAGTAACCTGATAGGTCTGTACTTTATCGTCAAAACCTAAGTATGCGATTTTCAATCCATCTGGAGATATTTGCATGCCTCTATCAGGACCTTTTCGGTCTGTTAATGCAGTACTTGCGCCTGTTTGGACATCTACCCTATAAATCTCGCTATTGCGAAAATCATATTCCCAATCTTCATTGAGGTTACCCGAAAAATAAATATGTTTCCCATCTGGCGACCATTGTAATGCGCCACCGTGATTAAGATTACCTTTAGTTAGTTTTCTCGCTTTTCCACCTTGAGAAGAAATAATATAAATATGTCTGAAACCTGGCTTTATATAGCCACTTCCATCGGCTTCATGTTTAAAACGATCTGTAATTCGTGCATTCTTCGCCCATTCTGCTCCTTCCGGTTTGGGAGGCATTTTGCCTAAAGTAGGTGCATCTACATATTCCATCATAGAGAAGGCTAGCCATTTTCCATCTGGTGACCAAGAAAGGCCGCTTGGGCTATTTTTTAATGCGCTAATGGCTACACTCTTCTTTTTTAAGGTATCATAAATAAAAATCTGATTGGTGGTTTTTTTCTTTTTCTTTGCTTTAGGCTTTGCAACGAAGGCAATTCTATCACCTTGTAGCGACCATCTCCCTTGAGATTCATTGCCTTTTCCTTTGGTAAGCTTACGATGCTCGTTAGAATTGTTTACGTCTATAATCCAAAGATCTCCTTTGCTTCTGTCTTTCATAATATCAAAACCTGCTCGGCGATAGACCACTTGCGAACCATCCGGAGATATCTGAGGATCTCCAGTGTATTCTAGTTCAAAAACATCTAAGGGCTGAAAAGGCTGCTGAGCAAATCCTATAAGTCCAGAAAGCAAGGCCACATAAAGAAAAATAAAGCGCATACATATACATTTTTAAGATTATCGAATGTATGGAATATTACGCTTTCGCGAAAGCAAAGTCAAATCAAAAGGACAGAAGCACATTTTGCGCCTAAAGTCTGATCACTAGATGTGCAGTTCAAATTGTCTGCAAATCTCAACAGGTTCGTTTATATTCAAAGAATTAATAGATATTGTAAAAAAGAAATAACACTCTTAGAAGGTGTACGCTACACCTAATCCACCTCCTCCAATTGAAAGACTAATTTTAGA
>CAZXMY010000080.1:0-8437 GCA_964641325.1 uncultured Flavobacteriaceae bacterium
GTTATATGAAAAGGCGAAATCTCATGTGAGATATCTACAATTCTCGCGGCTGGAAGTTCTTTATAAATGGCTCCTTTTACTGCACCCACAAAATGGTCTTTATGCCCAAAATCTGTTGTAAGTGTAATGACTGCCATAAGGAAATAAGTAAGAATTCGAGCGAACCTGCCTACCCGCAGGAGCGTAATCCTAAGCGCTTATTTATTGTTAATAATACGATGTGATGTTGACCCCAATTTTACTCGTTTTTTATGTAAATTAGTTGTAAAACAAAGCTAAAATAATTTAAGCAGTAACACCTAAAAATTTTCTTGCCTTTTGAATGAATTAATAATAGAGTTATCAGAAATTAATCCGCGTGAGTTTTTCGGACAACGCAATGCAAATATAGCATTACTTAAAGAGTATTTTCCTAAGCTTAAAATTGTAGCCAGAGGTAACAAAATAAAAGCCTATGGAGACGAAGATCAGTTAGAAGAGTTTGACAGGCGTATTTCTATGCTAACCGAGCATTTTGGAAAATACAATAAGTTAGACGAGAATGTGATTGAGCGGGTTCTTACGAGCCACAGTAAGGCAGATTATGAAACTACAAAAGAAAGTGGGGACGTAATTGTTCACGGAGTGAGCGGTAAATTAATTAAACCACAAACTGCAAACCAACGAAAACTCGTCGAAATGGCTTCAAAAAACGATCTCGTTTTTGCTATAGGTCCAGCAGGTACAGGAAAAACCTATGTAGGGGTTGCTCTAGCGGTAAAAGCACTTAAAGAAAAGTCTGTAAAGCGTATTATCCTTACAAGACCTGCTGTTGAGGCAGGAGAAAATTTAGGGTTTTTGCCTGGTGATCTTAAAGAAAAGCTAGATCCTTATATGCAACCTTTGTATGATGCTTTGCGCGATATGATTCCTAGTGAGAAGCTAGAGAGTTTTGTAGAAAAAGGAGTGATACAAATAGCGCCTATGGCATTTATGCGAGGTAGGACTTTAGACAATGCTTTTGTTATTCTAGATGAGGCTCAAAACACTACACACGCTCAGATGAAGATGTTTTTGACCCGTATGGGTCGTAACGCTAAGTTTATGATTACGGGTGATCCAGGACAAATAGATTTGCCAAGAAGAGTAACCAGTGGTCTTAAAGAAGCCTTGCTAATTCTTAAAAATGTAAAAGGGGTAGGGATGACGTATCTAGATGATAAAGATGTAGTGCGCCACCCACTTGTTAAGAAAATGATTGCTGCTTATAAAGAGATAGAAAATAGAAATTAAACTATTTTTGCAACCCAAAACTTTTTCTAAATAGCCCGTTAGGGTAACATTGATTTTATGAATACGATTACGGATACTAATTTTAATTTTCCAGGACAAAAGAGCGTATACAAAGGGAAAGTACGTGAAGTATATACCCTAGAAAACGATTTGCTTTTAATGATAGCCACAGATCGTCTGAGTGCTTTTGATGTGGTGATGCCTAAGGGAATACCCTATAAAGGTCAAATCCTTAACCAGATTGCTACCAAGATGATGCGTGATACAGAAGATTTAGTACCTAATTGGCTCATTGCCACGCCAGATCCTAATGTTGCTGTGGGGAAACGATGTGAGCCGTTTAAAGTAGAAATGGTGATACGTGGTTATATGAGTGGTCACGCCGCCAGAGAGTACAAAGCAGGTAAACGTGTGCTTTGTGGGGTGTCAATGCCAGAGGGAATGAAGGAAAACGATGCTTTTCCTTATCCTATAATTACTCCGGCAACTAAAGCCGAAATGGGTGCACACGATGAGGACATCTCCAGAGAAGAAATTTTAAGAAGAGGTATTGTCTCAGAAGAAGATTATCTCATTCTAGAAGACTATACTCAAAAACTATTTCAAAGAGGAACAGAGATTGCGGCTAGCCGAGGACTCATTCTAGTAGATACCAAGTATGAATTTGGCAAAACAGCAGAAGGTGAGATTGTGCTTATTGATGAGATACATACGCCAGACTCGAGTCGCTATTTTTATGCGCAAGGTTATCAAGAACGTCAAGATGCGGGAGAAGCTCAAAAACAACTCTCGAAGGAGTTTGTACGACAATGGCTTATTAGCAACAATTTTCAGGGATTAGAAGGACAAAGCGTTCCAGAAATGAGCGATGCTTACATTACGACAGTTTCAGATAGGTATATAGAGTTGTATGAAAATATAACAGGTGATGCTTTCGCGAAAGCAGACCTTTCCAATATCCAAGAGCGTATTGAGAAGAATGTGTTAGCCTATCTCAGGTAGCAGGCAAACAAATCTATTTTATTTTTCTTACATTCTACCTTCAAAGCAAACTGTATGCATAAAATTTTAGATGATTTCATCGCTTCATTTGCCTCCGCAGTTTGGGGACCAGCACTCGTTGTTCTTCTTATAGGAGGTGGTTTGTTTCTATTGTTTTATTCAAAATTTCTTCCATTTAGGTATTTAGGTCATGCGATTGCTGTTTTGCGAGGGAAGTATGACAATAAAGAAGATGAAGGCGATATTAGTCACTTTCAAGCCTTGACTACAGCCTTAAGTGCCACTGTGGGAATGGGCAATATAGCAGGCGTTGCTGTTGCTATTGCTATCGGAGGACCAGGAGCGGTTTTTTGGATGTGGATAAGCGCTGTGGTAGGGATGGCCACTAAGTTCTTTACAGGTACTCTGGCGATTATGTATAGAGGCAAGGATAGTGAAGGAAAAATTCAAGGAGGTCCTATGTATTTTATTACAGAAGGACTAGGCAAAAGCTGGAAACCGCTTGCTATCTTTTTTAGTGTAGCTGGACTCGTAGGTGCGTTACCGGTTTTTAATGTAAATCAACTCACTCAAGCTATTAATGATATCTTATTAATTCCTCAAGGTGTGGAGGTTGGTTTAGCCTCTAATCTTATTATAGGTCTTATACTCGCTACAATAACCGCTATTGTTATTATAGGCGGACTCAACCGTATATCTAAAACAGCGACGAAGCTTGTCCCCGCTATGGTAGTGCTTTATTTTATTAGCGTGATGATTATTCTAGGCGTGAATATTGATGCGCTTCCTAAATATTTGAGCCTGATTTTTACGGATGCATTCTCTGCTTCTAATTATAAAGGAGCACCTATCTTAGGGGGTGTTTTAGGCGCTTTAATACTTCTAGGAATACGACGCGGAGCCTTTTCTAATGAGGCAGGAATCGGTACGGCTCCTATGGCACACGGCGCGGCAAAAACAGCACAGCCAGTGCGAGAAGGATTGGTGGCTATGTTGGGTCCGGCAATAGATACGCTAGTAGTTTGTACATTAACTGCTCTGGCCATTTTAGTCACAGATGTATGGCAAACTACTGATGCAAATGGAGTGACTCTTACGGCAAACGCTTTCGCGAAAGCGATGCCTTCTATAGGAAAATATGCACTTCTTGTTTGTATTGCGGTATTTAGTATTTCCTCACTATTCTCTTATAATTATTACGGTACAAAATGCCTAAGTTTTATAGCTGGCGCTAAAAATAAAAAGTACTATAACATTGTATACATCGCTAGTATTCTGCTTGGAGCCACCACTTCCTTAAGTATGATGATAAATCTTATTGATGGTTTTTTTGCTTTAATGGCTATCCCTACAATGATTGCCACACTATGGATGGCGCCACGAGTTATGCAAGCTGCTAAAACCTATTTTAAAAATCTAAAAAACTAGTCCTTAATACCGGGTTGCTTAATTTTAAAGTTCTCTTTTTCTTTAGCCTCGTCTACCATTGCTTTTACATCTCTTAGCAATTGCTTTGCGTCATAAACGATACCATCTTTAACGGTGTATTTTACACCTCCTGCACGTATCACCTCATTGTCTTCGGTAAGTTTTATAGCTCCTGTCCCATATAGCACCTTTAAGTTCTGCAGCGGATTTTCTTCTACGATTACAAAATCTGCCAGTTTACCTATCTGTACCGAACCTATTTTATCATCCAATTTTAAGGCTTCGGCACCATTAAGTGTTGCAGCGCGTATGACCTCCATAGGATGAAAACCAGCTTCTCTTAGTAATTCTAACTCTCGTATATAAGCAAAACCATATAATTGAAATATAAACCCACTATCTGATCCTGCTGTAACGCGACCTCCTCGATTTTTATATTCATTTATAAAAGTCATCCAGAGACGGTAGTTCTCTTTCCAATGCACTTCTTCTTCTGTGCCCCAGAAATGCCAATACGAACCGTGGGATATTTTACTAGGTTGGTAAAAGCGCCATAAAGAAGGAAGCGTATATTCTTCATGCCATTCTGCTCGTCGCGCTCTCATTAAATCTCTACTAGCCTCATAAATATTAAATGTAGGATCGAGTGTAAAATCTAAGGCCAGTAACTCATCCATTACCTTGTTCCAATGCTCTGAATAGGGAGGAGCTGCTTGTTGCCATAACCTGCCAGCTTCCCCAAAACGGTGTTGCTCATTATTATAATTGTAATCTAAAGGATAGTTTTGTACCGTTCTATCTGTAAATAAGGCTTCCGGAAGGCCATACCAGTGTTCCATAGAGGTTAGACCTGCACGAGCACTATTAAGTACGTTCCATCGCGCAACGCTCAATTGGGCGTGGTGCATAGAGGAGGTAAGTCCTAGCCTTTTATTTTCTGCTAAAGCCGCTTTCATAGTATGGGGTTCTGCACCAAAAAACTTAATACCATCAGCACCTTTTTTTGCATTTTCTCGTACCCATTGCACTGCCTGTTCTGTTGTGGTAATAGGTGTTTTACTTCCTTGCCCAAAACCAGTATGTGCTACTAGCCTTGGTGCAATAATCTCATTGGTGGCAGAACGTTTTTTTAAATCAAGGGTGTAATCCAGGCCTCTTCCAGAAGGCTCTCTTACCGTAGTAATGCCATGTGCCATCCAGAGTTTGAAGACATATTCCCAGTCTGCTCCCTGGGCAACGCCACCTATATGCCCATGCATATCTATAAATCCGGGCAGAAGATACATGCCATTTGCGTCTAGTTCTTTTCCGCCTGATTGCAGCTGCGGTCGCTTACTGTCATCTATAGGTACTCCAGGATAACCTACTACTTTGATTTCTTTGATGATATTTTTTTCTACAACGATGTCTACTGGACCAAGAGGAGGAGCGCCATCACCATTTATCAATGTAACACCGCGTATGATTAATTGATTAAATGGCCCTTGCTGTGTTTGGGCTTGTACACTTGCTTGCCTAGAAGAGAAAAAGATACAAGCTAGTAGTAAAAGTAATAGTGTATGAAGTTGTTTTCTCATAAGATTAATCTATTAAGTTACCTAAAAATAGGGCGTTTAGAAAAAGTTTATTGGTACCATACCAGCTGCCTCTAAAGTTAGGGTTATCTGCAAAAAGTACCACGCGTCCTCTACCCACCTTACTCACAACTATGGACGCCGATGGTTTGAGATAATCTTCTAAATTTTCTGAAGAAATATATCCATCTATATGAGGGTTCTTGGTATACTTCGCCACGGTGTTGTACTCATTTTTACTGGGAGCGAGCCAGACATTATTATTTTTATATACAGGCATATCCCTATAGCGATAACCAAACCCAATTGGATGAGTGAGATCTAGATCTATTTTAAATATAGCGCCACCTAAGCGTTGTTTTCCGCGGTTGGGTCCTGCATCTACGTAATTTTTACGTTCTTTTTTAGAAGTGCTGTCTTCTTTCTTTTTTGTTAGTTTTTCTGTGACTAATTCGCTATTTATTGCCCAGGATGTTCCAGTGCCAATGGTAATGAGAGTGTTTCCTTGTTGGAGCCAGGATTTTAGTTCTTCTTTACGTTTTTCAGAAATACGACTGTAGTTTCCAGAAACCATAATAAGGGTATTGTAATCCTCCAATTTTATACGGTCTAAGTTAGAAGAAAGAACTTTTGTAATAGGCATATGCACTCTTGTATCTAGTAGATGCCATACCTCTCCAGCTTCGTACGAGCGCACCCCGTTTCCTATGATCATAAGCGCCTTAGGTGGTGTTATTTTTCTAATATTTCGGCTCCCAAGGTCTATTCCTTTTAAGCTGAATCCTGTTTTTGTACTATAAACAGGTACATTAAACTTTTTCCGTGCAATTTCTACAATATCATAGACTTTCTGTGCAGATAAATTTTCTTGTCTACTTACTGGAATTACTAATGTTCCATAATTAAAGTCTTTTTTTCCTGCACTTGTTTGCGCTGTAAAGGGTTTAAATGCTGTTGAGACAGTAATACCTTTCTCCTGCAGCTCGTGCAGTAATGCGGGGGAATTATAGTCATCATAATCTATTAGATATGCGTAATTGGTTTTGGAAAGAGTACTCGTTTTATTCAAATCTTCTAAAGATTCTATTTTCCGACTGGTAGAAGATATTTCATTTACACTTTTATATCGCATATTGTAAAAATTGCCCACGCTCCACGCACTAGCATCGTAATAAACACTGTCTCTGTACTTACTGTAGGTTTCAAAAAAGGATTGTACCATTCTCTTTTGAGGTTGCAGTACTGGCACGACATATTTTCCGTTTTCTTTATCATAAACTTCAATTCGGTGTTTAAGGAGTTTGTCTATAAATGCCTTAGTGCGATTGTAATCATGGGGATCACCAAATTCATAAGCTGTGGCTTGATCTTTTTTTGTTTTCGCGAAAGCACTCTTAAAAAAATCCTGTTGATATTTGCGTAAAGTGGCTTTGTTTTCCACAGCGGCTTTGATAGTGGCCATTCCAGATGTATATTGATTACGTATCGTAAATGGAAAAGAAATTGTGCCAACATCTGTGTTCTGTAAATGCCCACGGCTACTAGCTTGCTCAAATAGTAGTGCCAATGCCCCTTGTAAATCTGGATAGGAGGATCCATAACCTGGATATGTACCATCAAAAGCTTCTTTAGTAAAATAAAAAGAACCAATCTCATCTAAGGCACTAGAAAAATAGGGTGCAAATAGATTGTTGAGGTCTTCATAATTTTCTTTGGGCAAAATAGGATCTAAACTTCCTATGGGCAACATGGGCTCAAAAAAGTGAGTACTATTGGTACCCATCTCGTGAAAATCTGTTACGACATTAGGGTACCATTCGTGATACCAGTCGAGCTTGCCTCTACTTTCAGGGTTTATGGCAAGTAGCCAGTCACGATTTAGGTCAAACCAGTAGTGATTAGTTCTACCACCAGGCCACATTTCTGTATGCTCTGCGTCTATATTGTCAGAGACCAAAGGCGAACCTTTAAAACTGTTTGCCCATTGTGTATGACGATCCCTACCATCAGGATTAATCGTTGGGTCTAGAAATAGGATGCTATTATCTCTATAATTTACAATCTCTGGATGTTGTGATGCAATGAGGGTATACGCTGTAAGCAGTGCCGCTTCTGAGCTCGACGGTTCATTGCCATGTACATTATATCCCAGGTTAATAAAAACTGGAACTTCATTATAATTAGATACGTTCGAATTTTCTTTTGTAAATTCAAGATGCTGCTTTTTAATGTCGACAAGATTGATGTGATTTTGTTCAGATGTTATGGTGAGCATTACCAGTTTTCTGTTTTCGTGTGTAGCGCCATATTGAAGAATGGTCGCTTTATCAGATACTTCTGCTAGTTTAGTTAGGTAACTTACAATCTGATCATGTCGAGTATGTTGCTCTCCTATGGAATATCCCAAAAATTCTTCTGGAGTAGGAATATTGGAATCAAAAGGAGCGTATTTCCCAAAAAAGTAATCCTGAGCACTTATTTGTATAGATAAAAGAATACAAAGAAGAAAAATAAAACGTTTGTACATTATAATGAGTTTAATTTTCCTAAAAATACACAAAATAATGAGGCAATTTGGTAGGAATATTCAAGCTATTTTAGTGTATCTTTAATTTGTGCACGGTATTTGATGTATGCTTTTAAGTTTAACAAAATAGTTTTTATGCGATTATTTATACTTCTTCTTTTTTGTGGTGTAGCCGCGATGGCACAGGAGCTGCAAAAAGGAGTTGTTATTCCAGCGATACAATTAGACGATTCCAGAGAGAAAACATACGCATTGTATCTACCTAATTCCTATGACGATTCAGAAAGCTTGCCTGTGGTATTTGTTTTTGATGAATCCGGGAAAGGGGCAAAAGCCGTACAACGCTTCTCTATAGGTTCCAACCTTACCAAGAGTATTATTGTAGCTCCTAATTATAAGCTCTCTGACTCCTTAAATATTAGTATTAGGCAGAGTACAAAACTCATAAATACAATTTACGAGAGGTATCCTGTAGATATGTCTAAATTAATTCTAGCGGGAGAAGGACAAGGAGCTTTGGTAGCTAGTACAAGTGCACATTTAAGTCAAGATGTTTATGGAGTTATTGCTATAAATGATATTTATATAGATGAGAAAATTATCAATAAAAACTCCAATACTAACTTTGTTATTC
>CAZXMY010000081.1:0-8414 GCA_964641325.1 uncultured Flavobacteriaceae bacterium
GAAGTGATATCAGCCACACCGAAAGATTTGCCGCGGGTTTACTACTAGATAGTTTTATGGTTACTTCTGGTGTGCCAGAAATATGAAGGTCTTTCTTGAGAATAGGAGTAACATATAGCAATCTATTTTCAGAAATCGGGAAAGAAGCCAGGTCGGCTCCTGTAACACGATAATCGTCCATCAAGGTTTCCTTGCTTTTGCCTCCAGCTTTTTCATTCCCTAAATTACCATAGCGATGCCCTCCTTCAGAAATATCTAATGTAACATTTTTAGAAGATGGATTTGGATAATCTGCATAAAATGTAGGATCGGATTGCTTGTCATTTTCCCGCACAATCCAAGCTTTTGGTTCGTTTTCTACTCCATTCTGTATCCCGTGTAAATAACGGGTAAACCAGCGATTACGCATTTTTAAAGGTGGCGGGCCACCGTGACCATTCTGGTGATAATAAATTTGACTAGGAATCCCCATCTCTCTAGCCTTTGCATAAATACGATAACTATGTTCTGGCATGACATTCCAATCATTAAAACCGTGTGCCATTAATAAGGCAGCTTTCATGTTTTTCATTTGGTTAAGATAGTCGCGACTTGCCCAGAATTTATTGTAGTCTCCTGTGACTCTGTCCATACCTAGTTTCATTTTAGAATCCCGGATGGTTTTATTATTAAATAGTCTGTTCTCTTCTTTACCACTATGGATAAAATCATAGAGGACATCAATATCCTCACCTAGATAACCACCCGGTGAACGCACTAAACCATTAGATCTATAATAATGATAATACGAAGTATTAGGCGCTATGGGAATAATAGCTTCTAGTCCATCTACTCCTGTTGTTGCTGCAGCTAGTGGCAGGGTTCCATTATATGAAGTTCCCGTCATTCCTACTTTTCCTGTAGACCAATATGCTTCTACCTCTCTGTGACCATTACGTTCTGTATAGCCTTTTGCACGACCACATAGCCAGTCTATTACTGCTTTTGGAGCTTCAGACTCGTTTCTTCCACCTACGGTAGGTGCTCCATCAGAAAGACCGGTTCCCGGTGATGATGAATGCACCACAATATATCCTCTAGGCACCCAAGTTCTTATATGAGAATTGGATATAATGGGACGTTTCCCTCTTCGGGTTACTTCTGGATGTTTATGTGGTGGTGGTACTGCACCTACTTCGTGTTTTACATCCCAAAAAATACCGGGTTCATTTCCAGCAACACCAGCAAAATAAGGACTTGTTACATAAATCACAGGAAGTCTTAAATTTTCTGTTTCTGTTTGTTTTGGTCTCGTGACGGCAACGTGCATGCGATCTCGCAGATTATCACCATCTGTATTAGAAGGTGTTTCTACCCATAAATCGTGACGAATCCAGTCTTCAGGATTCTCAAAAGCGGGTACAATTTGAGCTTCACCATCCTTAAATACTGGAACAGCCTTTTCTTGCGCAAGAGAAAGGGAAATACAACTTAAAGCGAGTAGGAGTAGTGTGATATTTTTCATTATGATTTGTTTTATTTTTCACAAAAAAAGCAGGTATAACTCTAAATATAATTATTTGTTATCGGTTAATTTTGACTCAATAGACAAGCCAACAAAATGACAACAATTTTTTATCCAGAACCACCCTAATATTGTTTTCAAATGAGAAAGTTCTTCAAATCTACATAATCATTTAACTTTATTGAAACTTTTTCCCTGTCAATCAATATCCTAATCTGCTCAGGCAACTCCTTAATTTTGCCTATTATAGGTTCTACAGCAGGCAGGAATTTTACGGGATGTGCGGTTTCTAAAAACACACCATATACATCTGGATACTTGCTCATATAGGCTGCAAGGCCCAAATAGCCTACAGCACCGTGTGGGTCTGCGGTATAGTTGAGACGCTCATATATATCTTTAATAGCGGCTCTAGTAGCATTATCACAATAGGAATAAGAGCTAAACTTTTGTGATAGTGCTTGCCTATCATTTTCAAACAATTCCAGCACTCTGCTAAAATTACTCGGGTCACCTACGTCCATGGCATTACTAATCGTAGCTACTGTTTTTGCGGGCACATACTTGCCACTCGTCATAAAACGCGGAATCGTATTGTTGCTATTAACTGCTGCAATGAATTGTTTTACAGGCATTCCCATATGATGGGCAAGCATACCGGCACAGATGTTTCCAAAATTCCCACTAGGAACAGAAAAGACAAGTTCTTTGCCTTTTTTCTTTAATTCTTGATAAGCAAAAATGTAATATAAACATTGCGGCAACCACCTTGCCACATTAATACTATTTGCAGATGTTAGTTTGCGTTTATTTGTGATATCCTCATCTAGAAATGCCTTTTTGACCATAGCCTGGCAGTCATCAAAAGTACCGTATACTTCAAGCGCGGTAATATTTTCACCCAAGGTAGTAAGCTGTTTTTCTTGTATGTCACTTACTTTCCCAGAAGGATAGAGAATGACTACCTGTATACCTGGAACTTTATAAAATCCTCTTGCTACGGCGCCTCCAGTATCTCCAGAAGTAGCCACTAGAACGGTTACTTCTTGAGATTGGTCTTGTTTTTCTAGAAAATACGCTAGACATCTCGCCATAAATAGTGCTCCTAAATCCTTAAAAGCCATTGTTGGCCCGTGAAAGAGTTCTAGGGTTGCGATGTTCTTTTCCAATTCGACTATGGGGAAATCAAAGGAAAGTACTTCTGTAATAATTTCGCGTAAGCTGTCCTTATCAATACTATCTCCTACAAAAGGTTGCATTACTTGGTAGGCAATCTCATTGCGAGAAATACTTTCAATGGTATCCCAAAAGGATTGGGACAATACAGGAATTTCCGTAGGGAAATATAGGCCTTTATCTGGAGCGATGCCTCGTATCACTGCTTCTTCAAAAGTGACCGTTGGGGCTTTTTTATTTAGACTATAATAATTCATAGGTTGCGTTAAATTTTGGACCTTGATATTGTATGACCCACCATTAGTCCATTACTCGGCAGCCAGAGTCACTTATAGTTGTACTGTAGGTGTCTACTTCTAATGCCTGCGTTTTATAAAAAGTATTAACCTGATTTAGGAAAGTATCGATATGCGCTTTCGCGAAAGCAAATGTAAACATGCTAGGGCCACTTCCCGAAATTCCGAATGCGATACAATTATTGTCTTGGGATAAGTGTTTGATTTTATCAAAATGCGGTAACAGGCTCTTACGATGAGGTTCTATTAATATGTCCTGGAGGCTTTGTACAAAAAGCTCTTTATCCCACTCATAGAGACTGGCTACAAAACTTGCTAAATTCTGGGCTTGAAGTAAGGCATCTTTAAGGGGTACTTGTAATGGTAAAATGCCTCTTGCCTCCTTAGTAGAAATTTTGATATGCGGATGGATAATCCCCACAAACAATCCTTGCATAGGAGGTAAGCTTACAATATGAAAGGGGTTGTAGCTTGTAATGAAAGTGGTTCCGCCGTAAATACAAGGAGCGACATTATCTGCGTGTTCTGTGCCGCTTGCAATCGCTTCTCCTTTCATAGCATATCGAGTAAGTTCTAGGTTAGAAATAGGGTTTTCTAAAAACTTATTTACCCCAAAAACAGCTCCTGCAGCACTGGCAGCACTACTTCCAATACCGCTTCCAGAACGTATTTTTTTATGAATTTCTAGTTCTATCCCAAAACTGGCTTGCTCTCCTTTGAGCATTGCTAATGCAGCTACTCCTGCTACGTTTTCACGAGTCGTTAGAGGTAATTTGTCTGGACCTGTAATGGCGCTAATAGTAACCCCTTTTTGAGGAACTTTACGGAAAATCATCTCATCTCCTATGCCTTCGAGCGCAAAACCCAAGGAATCAAATCCACAGTTTACATTTGCAACTGTGGCTGGGGAGAAAATTTTCAATTCGTTCTTGTACATTTTCTAGGTGTTACTAATAGCTTTTTTATAAGGGCTTATCTTTATGAAAGAGCACACTTTCTTATAGCATTAGGTTACAAATAATTTAATTAAGGCAACCTACAAAAATGGCTTTTAATACGAACTATTTTGCTCTATTTTGTATTAAAATAACTACTTTCAATAAAGGACTTTAGGGGTTGTAGTATTTTCATAGCATTGTACGTGGTAAATGTAGTATTTTTACAAGACGACACAGCAAAAGCCAAGCAGATATAGAGAAGTGTGAAAATAAAATGATTTGAGCAGTTTTTAAAAGCTTTCGCCAAAGGAATATAGATTTTAGTATAGTATAATTTAATTTAAAGACACCCTGGATAAGGGTCCAACCATGAAAATATACAGTAGAGAGCAGATTTATGACGCAGATAAGATGACCGTAGCAAAAGAAGGCATCCCTTCGATTAATCTTATGGAGAGAGCTGGCGGTTATATCTATGAGTGGGTAAACCAGAGATTACAAGGAGGTAAAGTGCCCATAAAAGTATTTTGTGGGATAGGAAATAATGGCGGTGACGGGATGGTGCTAGCGCGATATCTAATAGAGAATAATTATAACGTAACTACTTATGTGGTGAATTATAACGATAAGCGTGTTCCTGATTTTATGGAAGCGTATGATCGCTTAAAGAGTGCTACAAAAAACTGGCCTATCGTATTAACAGAAGACAGTGAGCTTCCAGAATTGACTTCTCAAGATATTATTATTGATGCCATTTTTGGAATAGGACTTAATAGAGCACCGCAAGATTGGTTAAAGAAGTTATTTGCGACCATCAATGCTTCCCAGGCATATATATTGAGTATCGACATTCCTTCTGGAATGTATATGGATCGCTCTCCAGACGAAGGCGATGTTATGATAAACCCAAGATTTACCTTGAGTTTTCAAGCGCCTAAACTGCCGTTCTTTTTGCCAGCAACGGGACCGCAAGCAGGTATGTGGGATGTATTAGATATAGGTCTTGATCCAGAATATCTAGCAAAGACACCTACAGATGTTGAGCTTATAGGAAAGCAAGAAATATTACAAATGTATCGCCCACGACCTGAGTATTCTCATAAAGGAATGTTTGGTCATAGTCTGATTATAGGCGGTAGCTACGGGAAGATGGGAGCCGTTGTTTTAGCTACAAAAGCCGCAATGCGATCGGGTAGTGGTCTGGTTACTGGCTATGTACCGCAGTTTGGAGTACCCATATTACAGAGTGCTGTACCTGAAGTAATGGCCGAGACAGACAATTTTAATGGAAAAGTTTTTGAAGAAATAGATTTTCAAACTCTGGCTAATGCGATAGGTATAGGACCAGGAATGGGCACAGATGAGAAAACGGTAGCCGCTTTTGGAAAATTTTTAGAAAGTCAGAAAACACCTCTTGTTATAGATGCAGATGCTATAAATATTATAAGTGCTAATCCTAAATTTCTGGCAGATTTGCCTAGCCTTTCTATTTTAACACCACATTTTGGAGAATTGTATGGACTTATAGGGGAATGGAAAGATGACTTTGATCGTTTGGAGAAAACGGCCAAGTTTGCTAAAAAACATGATATTATTATTGTCTTGAAAGGTGCAAATACAATTACAACTTACGATATGAGGTTGTTTATTAATGATTCTGGTAATCCTGGCCTAGCCACAGCAGGAACGGGAGATGTGCTTACAGGTGTAATTACAGGACTTCTAGCGCAAGGTTACCATCCTATGGAGGCTGCACTTATGGGTGTGTATCTCCACGGCGTTGCAGGAGATATTGCTATTCAGCAATATGGTATAGAGAGTTTAATGGCAAGTGACGTGATTCAATTTTTAGGTCGTGCATTTATGGACTTATTTGCAAAGCCAGAGCAGCCACAACAACAACAGCAATAGGAGCTGTATTTGAGCATGCTTTTAGGAGGTAATTTTTCTTTTTAAGGCTAGATAAAAAAGACGCAGGCAACTCTTTTTGTTTTTTTGTCGTCTTTATAAGAAACTAGTCTTATGAAAAATGCTCTATACGTTGTTTTTACTCTATTTTTCGTTTGTCCTTTATATACTTTGTATGCACAAGTAAATGAAGATAGCGGTATAGCTCATATAAAGGTTAAGCGTCTCAACGATTCTTTTATTGATGTATATTATAATAAGCCAGTGCGGCAACAAATGCCCATTATGATTTTTTGTCAAGGAAGTGGGTATGATTCCAACACAGAAGGGTTTTTAGGAGTTATAAGACAGTTTGAAATTGAGGTTGTTGGGTTAGCTATAGAAAAACAAGGTGTTCGTTTAGGCGATACTGCAAGTGAGTTAAGGGCGGAGTATATAGATAATAATACCATTTATAATAGGCTTTATGATTATTTAAGAGTATTACAGCATTTGAGGGCTACTCAAGATTGGTGGAATGGTGAGGTTTATCTCATAGGAGGTTCTGAAGGAGGTTTACTGGCAGGAATGCTCGCTTGTTATTATCCAGATGTGAAAGCGGTATCTATTTTTTCGTTTGGAGGTGGATTAAATTTTGGCGAGGCTTGGCCTATTGCTAGAGGATCCCAGCTCAAGGCAGCTGGCTCATCTCAAGAATTGATAACTGAAAGAATGGATGTCGTAAGAGATTCTATGGATGTGCTGCGTAAGGAACCTATTTTTTCAAAATCCTATAGTGGTGGAGATAACACCTATGCTTGGTGGAGTTCTATTATAGATCTTAGATTAGAAAATTGTCTCCTAGGTCTGGACATCCCTATACATTTAGTTCAAGGAAGCGCAGATATTATGGCGCCGCCTATTTCTGCTCAAAAGCTCAATGAAAGTTTTATAAAAGCCCAAAAAGAGAATTTAATGTATAAGGAGTATGAAGGATACGACCACGCATTTTTTGATACCCAAGGGAATTCTCATCTAGTCGAGGTGGTGACCCATAGTATTGAGTGGATATTGAAACAGTAATAGTTTATGCTGTTATCTTGGCAATGGTATAACTCCTAGATAGGATATTCAGGACTTTTTAATGTGCCTATTCTTATGTTTCACTTACGCAAAAAAGCATTCTTCTTTTGAAGTTTTTGTGCCTCCCAATTTTTTGAAATAGAATATATCAAAAGACTTACACTTACTATTTTTAATACAATGCCAGAGGCTATAGAGTTTGGGTTGGCCAAGAATTGCAAAAAGTAAACAATAAGCAACGCAATTAAGGGTATCGTGCTAAAGACGATAGGGCTTTTACTCAAAAAAGCACCACAAAAGATAAAACATACGATAAGCCATAAATAAATAATGAGATCAACAATATCTAAACCATTAGGTGTGCTAAACTCTGCATAGGCTGCGCTGAATAAATATATGGCCGCTAAAACAAACAGAAGATTAGAGGCTTTTTTACCAGCAGAAGAGGCGTCATTAACAACATTTTTCTTAATAAGATTTCTACCTATATGTATTGATTTTTCTTTATCTGTTCCTGTAAAAGGGAAATCACAATCATAACAATTATCGGGTCTATCTATGGCTGCGTATACTTTGTAACAGCTAGGGCAATGCGCTTTTTCCAAAATTCTATTATTAAGACCTCAATATAATAGAAAAATCCCACTTCGTTGCAAAGCGGGATTTTCATAAAAAGAGTTAAGGATTACTGGATCTCTAGCTCGGTAAAGGTCACTTCAATGTCTGTATCTCCACCAGCACTTGCCAGACCATCATTAGGCTTAGTAAGCTCGTGACGTAACGTAATGGTAAAGTTACCCATACTTGCTTCTCCCGTAGTTAATGTAAAGAGCGTTCCTAACGGATTTCCATCAGCATCAAAGTTTTCATACTCTGTAGTAAGGTCTAAACCTCCACCAGGAGTAAAGAATACTTGGTGCTCATCATCTTCTTCCTCCACTTCCTCTGTAATGTCCTCTACTGGATTTTCTGTTTCATTTAAGAAAGCCACAGAACCTTCATAAGTAGTATTTGCTACTAGTTCTCCAGTATAAAATGGATATTGCAACAATAGTAATTACTATTTAGCATTTTATTAACAGTATCTCTGTAGCCCATAGCTGTTTTGATATTGTATTTGTCATAATCATAACTTACTTTTGTCGCAATGTTGATCGTATGTTATTGGAATTAATAATTTATTATCCTCAACTTACGACTTCTTGTAGAAAATGGCAATAAAAAATTTTTTACATATTGCATTTTTAGTGACAGCTATTGTCCTGAAAGTATCCTCGGTTTCTATACATATGTTTGTAGAGCACAATGAGGGTGAAGCTTCTGGTGAAAAATGCGAGCTTTGTGAACACGCCATACACAATCAAGAATTGGACTCAGACACTCCTGAGCAATATACTAGCATAGAAATATTCTTCACAAATTATGCTAATCAAAATAACTTATATAAAAGTATAGCGCCAAGTGTAGCTATAGATTCGAGTCTTTTTGGTAGACCTCCTCCATCATTAGTTTAGGAATTTTTCTTTATTC
>CAZXMY010000082.1:0-8398 GCA_964641325.1 uncultured Flavobacteriaceae bacterium
TTATAATACCACAGATGACCATTTAATGCATATTACGGGTAAGGCCAAAGATCAAAATGGCACGCTTTATTACAAGGTTAAAAACTCTTGGGGCACAGATACGAGCAGAACAAAATATGATGGTTATGTGTATATGAGTGCGGCTTATATACAATTAAAAGCTATTTCTATCTTAATGCATAAGGATGCGGTACTTTCTTCGACTAAAAAAAGAATAAAGTTATAAATACGAACATTCTTGATTTTACGTTATCTTTATAATTATGATTTATAGACTATTACTAGTATTGTTTTTGGCCAGTAGCGCTTTGAGTTTTGGGCAAAATTTAGATTTTGAACAAACAGGTTTTGAGATTAAGTCCGTCGCGATGAAAGAGCAAAAAAGTGCGCTTGCCTATCACGTTGCAGAAAAGACATTACCTTCTAAGTTAATGCTTAGACCTGTACTTGAAGATAAACAAGTACGTTTCTCTCCTGTGGAACAAGGAAATGATATTGTCTATTATTCTAAAAATAACAAGGAGCCCAATGTGGAGATTGCACCACTTAAGCAAAGTGAAATTTATGCTTTTGGAGCTGATGGATCAATAAATGGGGTGAAGAATATTGCTTATAAACCTGCTTCTGGCGGTAATATATATGATGCCTATTGCACGGCTTTGTACGCAGCTCGTAGCGGCAATTAATTATTGGGTTAAATAAATCCCGTCTTCTTTTATTAAAATCTTACGATCTCTGTACAGAGTTCCTATCGCTTTCTTAAAACTCTTTTTACTAAGACCCAATTGATTCTGGATATCTTCTGGTGCAGACTTGTCGTGCAAGGGCATAAATCCATCATTTGCCTGTAGCTCCTCATAAATATACTGTGCATTGGGCTCTATACTCTTATAGCCCTCTTCTTGTAAAACAAGATCAATCTTTCCATCTATTCGCACCTTTTTTACCCAAGCCTCTAAGGTATCACCCGTACGAATGTCTTCAAAAATATCTTCCTTATAAATAAGTCCTTTATGCTTGCCATTTACAATAGCGTTTGCACCTCTATCAGTAATATGAGAGATAAGAATATTTACTTTATCAAACTTTTTTACTGCGATATTCTCATTAGACAAGTACTTCATGGTTTTACTTGTCGCAGCCAATCTATTGGACTTTTCATCTAAGTACATATACACGATGTACCAGCTATCCTTTTTCATAGGGCGTGCTTGTTGCGCAAAGGGAACAAACAATTCCTTTTCTAATCCCCAGTCTAAAAATGCGCCTATGTCTGATACTGTTGTACAGCGCAAATAGCCAAAATTATTAAGCTCTATAAAAGGCTTGAGCGTCGTAGCTACTGGGCGCTCTTCGTGATCCAAATAAACATATACATCCAGTTCATCCCATATTTTATAGGTTTCTGGCACGTATTTATTAGGCAACAAGACATCGTCCCCTTCTTCATTAGATAGAAACAGGCCTGGCTCTGTCTCTCTATCAATACGCATACGGTGATATTGTCCTATCTCTAACATAGTTTATTTTATAAAGCGCAAAAATACAATTAGTATCATAAAAAAAGCGCTTTGGTTTGCAACCAAAGCGCTCTATTTTTTTTAAAAAGAAAATCCTATTTGTAAATAGACTCTTTTTTGAAGTGCTTAGCTAGTTTGTAGTATACTACAGCTCTGTACTTGTTACGGTTAGATTTACCATAAGCATCCATTACACTTGCAATAGCGTTATCCAAGTCAGAACTATCTTTAAGTCCTAATTTTTTGATAAGGAAGTTGTTCTTTACAGTGTCAAGCTCACTCTGATCGCTTCCTGATACTGTTGCTGCATCCTTATTGTAGATAGAAGGTCCACAGCCTATGGTTACTTTAGTTAGAAAATCCATATCTGGAGTTTCTCCTAGTTTATTTTTTAGATCGTCTGCGTACTTCGCGATAAGGTCGTCTCTTTTACTCATAATGTTTTATTAGATTAACTGGTTTAACTTAAATTTCCTTGTCTAAATATAAAAAGAATAAATTTAATTTGATACTAGAGATTATTTAATAAATTCAAAATAGTCTAAGAGCACTTTATCGTTTGTTTTGCGCATTGTAACGATTTCCAATAGCGTAGGCTGCTCATTATATTTGTATAATTCCGCTTTCGCGAAAGCGGTCTCTTCTGCATTAGTCGCTCTTAAATACCTAAATCCGTACATCTCACAAAGTTGTTTTGCGCTTAAATTGTGTACGGTTTCAAAAAATTCATCAAAATGCGCCGAGTCTTTATCCTTATTGGGTAAAATTCTAAAAATCCCGCCACCATTATTATTCATTACAATAACCTTAAAGGTATTGGGGATATAGTTATTCCATAAGGCGTTGCTATCGTAAAAGAAGCTCAAATCCCCTGTAATGAGTGTTGTTTGCTTTGGTGCGCTCATCGCACAGCCTATAGCCGTACTCGTAGACCCATCTATACCACTGGTACCGCGATTACAGTATACATCTTGACTCGAGCCTTCTGTAAAGAGTTGAGCATACCGCACTGTGCTACTATTACCTAGATGAATAATAGCATCCTTAGGAATGGCCTCTAATACCATCTCAAAGGCCTTAAAATCACACCAAGGCATCTCTTTTAGATAGTGCCGGTGTTTCTCATCTCTATAAGCACGTACTTCTAACCACTTCTTTTGATAGGCACTGCGAAGCGGTCTCGTTAATGGTAAGAACTGCCCTAGAAAATCATTTGCAGGTTTTTTAAAATGCTTGTTTAGACAGAAGTAAGTATTATAGGCTTTTTTAGAATCTATATGCCAGTGATGCAGCGGCTGATAGTTCCTCAGAAAGTTTTTAATTTTTTTAGAAATAACCATTCCTCCTAAGGTGATCAAAATATCAGGTTGCAGGGCTTTATATCCTTCTTCATCTAAAGACCCTATCATATTATCGATACGGGTGAAAAAGTTAGGATGATGCACATTAGAGGTTGTCTCTGTAAACACAATAACACCCTCTGCGCTTCCTAAGGTGTCCAAAAAATACTGCTCTATCTGATTAGGAGGCATAACGCCTATGAGTATCATTTTACGGCTCGCTGTGTTCCAGATATCTGCAAAGGACTGTAGCTCTTCGTTTGTGATTTCAGGAAGAATATATTTTGGAGCAATCTCAATAGGTGTAACTGTTTTATCGGCTACTGTTTCATACAGCGGTTCATAAAACGGCACATTAATATGTACAGGTCCTTGACCTTCTATGGCCCTATTTAAGGCCTTATTAATTTCTTGCTCGTTATGACGTCTACTTTCTCTTATTTTTTGAAGTAAAGACGGGTCTTCTATATTTTCTTTAGGTACTACCTCAGAGTATAAATTTGCCGAATATAAAATGTGATTATCAAACACATTTTTTTGCCTAATGGTTTGTCCATCGCCTATATCTACGCGTTCTATAGGTCTATCTGCACTAATAGCAATCAAGGGTATATCACTGTAAAAAGCTTCAGAAATCGCAGGATAATAATTGAGTAGCGCACTTCCAGAAGTGCATACAAGAGCTACCGGAATGCCTAATTGCTGCGCAATACCCAAACCTACAAAAGCGGCACAGCGTTCATCTACAATGCTGTACGCCTTGATGTCTGGATGATTGATAAACTCTATGGTAAGGGGTGCATTACGAGAGCCTGGAGAAATAATCACATGTCGTATTCCTTTAGAAACACAAAGGTGAACAATAGACTGCGCTACAGGAATTTTTGAATGGCTCATAAGTCGAACACAAAAATAAGAAATAGAACGATGGAACTTTAGCCAGAAGCAAGAATACTATACATCGTTTCTAATTTATGTTGCGTCTCTTCCCATTCTTTCTCTGGAATACTCTCCTGTGTAATTCCTCCACCTACATAAATATGAGCTTCGTTATTTTCCCATTGCATACAGCGTAGGTTTACAAATAGCCTAGTACTCGTTTTCACTGCCTGATAGGCTTTGTTCTCTATATTGCGATTAGAACGAGAGCGCTGTAACGTTTCTTTGTGATTAAGCTCACCTAAATAACCCGTATAATATGCTCGGTCATATCCTTCGTGAGCTGCAATAAATGACGTTGCACTTTCTCGAGGCAAGCCACAAATGGCTGGTGTAGGATGCAAGGCGTGCAGCACAGATTTAATAGACGTCACGTTTACATCCAGTCTCGCTTTGATACTTGTTTTAAGATGCAATAAGCTGCCTGCTTTAGCGGTTTCTGGTCCATCTACCACAAGGCTGTCTTGTACTAGTGCCTCTAAATTTTCAATTATAGATTGCGTGACTAGCTCCTGCTCTTTCCTTTCTTTTGCACCCCAATCTACATCCAGTTTTCCTGTATAAGCTTGCGTACCCGCAAGCGCCATCGTTTCTAAATATCCATTTTTTATATGCAGTAAGGTTTCGGGCGTTGCACCTAACCATAAGCCTACTTCCGGATGAAACCAACAATACACAAATGCCAGAGGATATTTAGAGAGTAAGCGCATCATAGCGGTATAAGGGTCGTTGTTTTGAAGAGGAATGTTTTGCTTTCGCGAAAGCACAACCTTCTCCATTTCACCATTGGCAATGGCATCTACCCCTTTTTTCACCAATGCTATATGCGTGTCTTTCTGCCCTACTGAGTCTAGGCTAACTGGCACGTGAACTTCTGTATCCCGAATATATTCGTATGCATAATGTTTTGTACTTCCTTTAGGAAATAAAATAGGAGGCTTTTGAGTATCAAAAGGAGCAAATACAAAACCTTCTTCTTTAAAGGTGTCCACAAAATGAAGGCTTTTGTCCTGCTGACAATACGCCTGTGCCTGATGTTGCCCAGGTTTAGAATAAACAACAAAAGGAAGGTCTTTTTTTAGGACGTTTTTAAAAAAAGAATTAAGGCTTTCCATTATTTTTTGGGTAGGACAATGGTCGTGAGTTTGGCTTTGGAAATTAAAATGTCGTGCTCATCTACAATATCTATATTCCAGATTTGCGTCGTGCGTCCTTTATGAATAAAGGAAGCTTTTGCATACACCATACCTGCACTTTTACTCTTAATATGATTTGCCGAAATTTCTAAGCCTCTTACCATCACCTCCTGCCCGTTAAGAAACAAAAAGCTCGCTGCGCTTCCTACACTTTCTGCTAGTGCAACAGAGGCACCGCCGTGTAACACACCATCGGGTTGATGTACTCTTGAGTTTACAGGCATTTGCGCCACAAGAAAATCTTCTCCTACATCTATATACTTGATATCAAGGGTTTCCATTAAGGTACCTTTACAACTTTGTGCGAGGCGTTGTAAAATTTCTTCTTTTGTCAATTGCATTGCCTATTTTTATAGAACGAAGATACAATTTATGAGAGTTAAAACCCTACAGAACAAACGTGCAAAACTGCTTTTTCTAGAGGCACATCACTATCGTGATTTGCTGCCATTGTCTAAGGAAGTAGATTTGTTTTCTTTTGGTCCATCGGATATCTCGACACCTAGCAAATTAAGAAGTTATATTAAAGAAGCCATTAGAATGCGGGAAAATGGTAGAGCTTTGCCTTTTATCATTTTTGATAAGACCCGTAATCGCTTTGCGGGTAGCACGCGATTTGGACGTATAGATAAAAAAAATAAGGTTGTGCATATAGGCTGGACGTGGCTGGGAGCAGATTTTCGCGGCAGCGGTCTCAACGTACATATTAAGTATTTAATGCTACAATATGCTTTTGAACGGTTGCAGTATGAGAAAGTGGAGTTTCGTATAGACGAGCGTAATATTGTCTCTCGCAAAGCTGTAGAAAAAATAGGCGGTACTTTAGAAGGTATTTTACGTAGTCACATCATTACAAAAAACGGCATACGCCGCAACTCCTGTTGCTATGGTATCTTGCGTGCAGAATGGCCAGGCCTCAAAAACACGATTTTTAAAGATATTTTATGATAGAAAAAACAGTTACATATACGCATACCAACACATATAGCACTTTAAATAGGCTTACGCCAAAAACAAAAAACGTCTGGCTCGTTTGCCACGGTATGGGATATCTGTCTAAATATTTTATCCAGCATTTTAAGAATTTAGATCCTACCGAAAATTACATTATCGCACCACAAGCGCCGAGTAAATATTATCAAGATAAAAAGTTTAAATATGTAGGTGCGAGTTGGCTCACTAAGGAAAATACGGATATGGAAAAGGAAAATGTACTTAATTACCTAGACCACGTATGGAAAACCGAAAGCGCACAATGGCAAGGCCAAGAGGTACGGCTCATTTTTATGGGATATTCGCAAGGGGTAAGTATTATTACTAGATGGATTGCTCGTAATACCTTGTCTTGTGATTATCTCCTTTTACACTCTGGTGCCATCCCCAAAGAACTGGAAACGACTGATTTTGCACATTTACCTGCGACTACACCTGTGACCTATTTATACGGTGATAAAGACGAATATATTAATGAGGCTCGCAAAACAGAGCAGCAACTTAAGGGCTCAGCGCTTTTTGGAGTACGCTTAAACGTGCAAGTTTTTGATGGAGTACATGAGGTTCATGCGCCGTTTATTACTAATTTGACTTAGTTTTTATAAGCTTTTTTGTAGTAAGTAATACTCCATTCTCAAAGACTTGTAAAAAATATATGCCGTTACTATAACCACTCAAGTCCAAGATGTAATTATTTTCTTGAACTACAGTTTCTTGATATATTTTACCTGTTGTATCGGTCAAAACAAGTTTTTTACCTATTGTTCCGAGATTCTGAATAGTAAAAAAGGAAGATGCAGGATTGGGATATACTTTAAAGTTATCAATTTTCGCTTGACTATCCGTGCTCAGTACTAATTCTTGACCTTCAATAGCAGTTACGAGTTGATTTGCACTTACATTTTCATAAATATCTACTTGACCACTTAACCAGGTTATTTTTAGATAATCCACCTCTGTCGCTGCGCCTAACCCAAATATTTCATTATCACTATTTTGGCTTAAATAACTTTCTGTATTTGCAGTAACTCTATATTGCTTTTCTCCATCAATACTTATTTCTATTTTAGAACCATAACCATCACGGTTACTCTCTACTCCCTCTAGACTTATCTTTAAATAATTGTTGTCAGAAACCTCATGGCTTTTATTTTCCCACAAATAGAAGTTATATGGACTATTATTAGAAACCGCAATATCTGTCCAGCCATCATTATTAAAGTCTCCAGTAGCATTTCCATAAGAATAGGCTAAATCTGTTTCAAAACCATTGTCTAAAATTCTTTCAAATGTTTGATCAATATTTTGATAATAAAAGGCGGCAGAAACAAAATCTTCTTCATTAGTATCCCTACTGCCACTTACATATAGATCAAGCCTTCCATTATTATTTCCATCTAAAAAACTAGCTCCCCAAGCTGTACTATCAAAACTAACATCTGCAGACAGACTAATATCAGAAAAAGTTCCATCTCCATTGTTTTGCAGTAAAGAGTTCCCTACGATAGGCATTTGTGGGTTATGCGTATTGGTTATATACAAATCTATATAGCCGTCGCTATTAAAGTCATCTAAGGCTATCGACATGGCATTCATTACATAATTAGCATTTGCCTCTTCACTCACATCAGAGAAGGTTCCATCACCATTGTTTTTGTAAAGAATATTTTCGGTTACAAACCTATCATTAATCAAAAAAATGTCTAAAAAACCATCGTTGTTATAGTCAAAAAAAGTGCCTTGAAAACTAATAGTACTTAAATTACCTATTGTAGACTCTTGATTGACATTTGTAAATGTGCCATCACCATTATTTTTAAAAAGCATATTAGGCACCACCTGTGTTATGTCTCTATTAGCCAAAAACAAATCTAAATCACCATCATTATCGTAATCACCCCAGGAACCAGAATTGGTTCTTAATACCTCACTAGGCAAGCCTGCACTTACAGTTACATCTGTAAATGAAAAATCGTTATTTTCATAGAGCTTATTTGGAAAGTCTTCGCTAGCTACAAAAAGATCTTTATCTCCATCATTATCATAATCAATCCAAACTACTTGTTTCGTAGCTGTTAAAGGGTCTACAATATCCAATTGAATCTGCTGAAAACTCCCGTTGTTATTTTTAAAAAAGGCTATGCTTTCACCCTCGTTACTAGGACAACTAATATCATCCCAACCATCACCATCAAAATCACATAAAGATACTCCAGTACCATATTGTATGGAATTAGTGAAATTAAAATTAACGGCATTTCCAACCTCCTCAAAAAGAATTTGAGCATTACCATAACAAAATGACAATAAACAAAGTAGAAGAATTGCTATACTTTTCATAAATAATAACTTATCAGAACACTCATTATAAACACTTAAGAGATAAATTTAAATTAGCGAATTATTATTT
>CAZXMY010000083.1:0-8389 GCA_964641325.1 uncultured Flavobacteriaceae bacterium
TATCTGGAGATACCATAGTAGTTGCCTTGAGCTGGGATTCAAAATCGTGTCCTATAATTGTTGCACGGTGTGGGTCACAAAGAATAATTTTTGCCCCCATATCTATTAACTTATCTGTAAAAAATAGTCGGCTTTCAAACATTTTCTGATGTACCATAACTTCACCGCGAGCTTGGGTTGCGACTACCAGGATAATACTTAAAAGATCTGGAGTAAAACCAGGCCAAGGTGCATCTGCAATAGTCATAAATGAACCGTCTATATAACTTTCTATTTCATAGCCATCGCTATGCGCCGGAATATAGATATCATCTCCTTGACGCTCTAAAGAAATGCCTAGTTTTCTAAAGGTATTAGGAATAATGCCAAGATCGTCCCAACTTACATTTTTTATAGTAATCTCGCTCTTTGTCATTGCCGCAAGACCAATCCAGGAGCCTATCTCTATCATATCGGGCAATACACTGTGTTCACAGCCTCCAAGGCTCTCTACACCTTCTATATGGAGCATATTTGATCCTATGCCAGAGATTTTACCTCCCATTCGATTAATCATCTTACATAACTGCTGCAAATAGGGTTCGCATGCTGCATTATAAATGGTGGTCTTTCCTTTAGCTAGAGCTGCTGCCATTACAATATTTGCAGTTCCCGTAACGGAAGCTTCGTCTAGCAACATATACGTTCCTGTAAGACCGTCTGGGGCTTCTACACCATAAAAACGTTCCTCTCTATTATATCTAAAGCTAGCTCCAAGTTTTATAAAGCCCTCAAAATGCGTATCCAGTCTCCTACGCCCTATTTTATCTCCACCTGGCCGTGGAATATAACCTTTGCCAAAACGTCCTAAAAGAGGGCCAACAATCATTATAGAACCCCTCAGGCCGCTTCCTTCTTGCTTAAATTTCTCGCTTTCTAAATATTCGAGATTAAGTTCGTCACTTTTAAACGAATATTCATTAGGGCCTAGTTTTTGAATCTTTACTCCCAGATTGCCCAGAAGAGTAATGAGCTTATTAACATCTCTAATATCTGGAATATTACCAATAGTCACTTTTTCTGGAGTAAGTAATACTGCACATAAGATTTGTAATGCTTCGTTTTTTGCTCCTTGAGGTTGGATTTCACCCTTAAGACGGTGACCTCCTTCTATCTGAAATGTTCCCATATATTTTTAGGCGAATGCTATTTTAATATCTCTTCTTACGATTTCTATTATTCTTATTATTTTTCTTAACAGGATGCTCTGCAGATTTTGCTTTACGGTTTGCTCTTATCAATTTTTCAGAATCATTAAGTGGTTCATCCTTCTCTTTAAGATTAATGGTTCCATCACTAAGTTCAAATAAATGATCAAAAATCACATCATCTTCTACCGTATCCTTATTCCAGTTAAGGAAACACTTTTTCATATGATTCGCAATGGTAAATTCTAAACCATCTCTCATCTCGCCTTTTTCCCAACTTTTTGCGACATCAATCATTCTCTTAATATTGTTTCCGTAAAAACGATATTTTGGGAAGTTTTGAGGATATCCTAAAGGTTCTGGTCGTTCCGCTAACTCTTCTCTAGAAGGTACAGGATAAGGAGAATCTACATCCAGCTTAAAATCAGAAATAATAAATAATTGATCCCATAACTTATGCTGAAAATCAGGTACATCTCTCAAGTGAGGCTGTAAATTACCCATAACCGCAATTATAGCTTTAGCCGTTTTATTGCGTTCTTCTCTATCTTCTATCTCCGTGGCCTGATCTACCATTTTCTGAATATGGCGTCCATATTCAGGTATGATTAGATACTCACGCTCTGTATTGTATTCTAATTGATCTATCAATTGTAAAAAATTAAGTGAAGTTGCTTACTATTGTAAACGCTTGCAAAATACTAAAAATTGTAAGAATCAGATAACCTAATCCCTTAAATGCATTATATCTTATTAAAACGATAGGTTTTGAGGATTTTACGCTTTCGCGAAAGCGCACTTCGCAACATAAACTAAAGCGATATAATCCCCTCTACTATAGAAACTTGCTTGTACTTCGTAATCACTGCATCTGGATTCTTCATTTTGACATTAATAGATATGCTTGTGTATTTACCATTGCGGGATTCTTTAGTACTGATAACAGCTCCTTCATGGTTAAAGAAGGAAGTGACTTGTTTGATTTTATCTTCACTTGTAGGTACAATAAATTTAAACAAATAAGGAGCTGGCCATAAGGAGGTATCTCCTAGTTGCGCTTTTAACTTAGCGTAAAATTCGTCTTGATTTTGCGTGCTACTCATACTTCAAAATTATGTATACAAAGATACCACATACCAGTTGTTTTCTGTTAGATTAGTAATGACTAATTTTGTTGAAAACAGTTCTCATATTATGCCTAAACGTATTCTCCTCATAGGCGGACCTTCCACGGGAAAAACTACCGTGCTTAATCGCTTAAAATCTCTAAATTATACCTGTTTTGTAGAAATTTCAAGAAATGTGATAAAGCAAGCGCAGGATGAGGGTATAGATCAGTTGTTTTTAGAAAAGCCGCTCCTTTTTAGTCATTTATTGAAAAATGCGCGTATAAAGCAGTACAAGGAAGCCGCACATATGTCTCAAGATTTTGTTTTTTATGATAGAGGGATTCCAGATACAGTAGCGTATATGGATTATATTGGACAAAATTATCCTGAAGAATTTGTAGCCGCTTGTAAGAACCATAGATACGACATAGTTTTTATTTTTGAACCTTGGAAAGCGATACACACTACAGATAGTGAGCGTTATGAAAGCTTTGAACAAACACAAGAAATACATAAAGAATTACTCAATACTTATAAAAAATACAAATACATACCTATACAAGTTCCGCAAGGAACTGTATCGGAACGTGTAGCATTTATACTCAATAAACTATCATAATAATTAAGGATCCTAGAAACATATTACAAGAGTATTGGGGCTATGATACTTTTAGACCGTTACAAGCAGAAATCATAGCAGCGGTATTAGAAAAAAAAGACACTATCGCTTTGCTTCCTACTGGTGGAGGTAAGTCTTTATGCTATCAAATACCTGCTATAGCCAGCGACGGTATTGCTATAGTGATTTCTCCTCTCGTTGCCTTAATGAAAGATCAAGTTTCTCAATTAAAGGAAAGAGGTATAAAAGCACTATCTATACCTAGCGGAATACCCTTATCTGAACTTGATGCCTTACTAGATAATTGTATTTATGGTAAGTACAAGATGTTATATGTATCGCCAGAACGTCTCCAACAAGAGTTGGTTATCGAGCGTATTAAGCAAATGAATGTTTCCCTTATCGCCGTAGATGAAGCTCATTGTATATCACAATGGGGACACGATTTTAGATCTGCCTACTTAGAGATATACAAGTTAAGAATTCTCAAACCCGAAGTGCCATTTATTGCCCTTACAGCGACAGCGACAGGCGCCGTTTTAGAGGACATAAGCAAACAATTACATCTGGATAATGAAGTTATTTTCAAAAACTCCTTTAATAGAGCTAACCTTACGTATACTGTAGCCTATGGCCAAGATAAAAACTATAGCCTACAACAACTCCTTAATAGCTCTCAAAATAGCGCCCTTGTTTATGTAAGGAACAGAAAAGCAACGATGCAAACTGCTCACTTTCTAAACTCAAAAGGCATTCCTGCCACCTACTACCACGGCGGTTTATCTAAGGAGGTCAGAACAGCCCATCACAACTCTTGGATGACCAACACCCTAAGAGTTATGGTAGGAACCAGTGCTTTTGGGATGGGAATAGATAAGAAAGATGTAGACCTTGTAATCCATACAGAAATTCCAGATAGTATAGAGAGTTACTTTCAAGAAGCAGGAAGAGCAGGAAGAAATGGACAAAAATCTCTGGCAATTTTAGTCTATAATGAGAATGACGAAGTACGTTTACAAAATCAGTTTGTGGCGGTTATCCCCACAATAAAAGATATAAAAACCGTATACAAAAAGCTAACAGCTTATTTTCAAATCGCCTATGGAGAAGGATACGAGGCTTCTTTTCCCTTTAACTTTAGTGACTTTTGTCAGACATATAAGCTAAGATCGATACTTACCTATAACTGTTTACAATTGTTAGATAGGAACAGTATTATCAAGCTGTCCAAGGAGTTTTCAAAAAAAGCTACAATTACATTTAAAGTATCACACGTGGCACTCACCTATTATTTGCTTAAAAATCCTTCTTGTAATGAAGTCGTACAAACCATATTAAGAACCTATGGCGGTGTTTTTGAACAAGTAGTCTCTTTAAATCATGCCTTAATTGCAAATAAATCTAATACCCATATAGATGCAGTACATAAGGTATTACTCACTTTAGATCAAGATGATATATTAGATTATGAACATCAAAATTTTGATAGTCGTATTACTTTCTTATCTCCTAGAGAAGATGACCTTACCATAAATGCAATAAGTCATCAAATAAAAGCCCATGCACAGACTAAAAAGAAGCAAGTCCAAAGTGTAAAGAATTATCTATCAAACACAGACCAATGCCGTACACAGCAACTACTCTCCTATTTTGAAGAAAATATAACGACAGATTGTGGGAAGTGCGACGTATGTACGTCAAGAATATCGGAAAAAAGAGGTACAGAAAAAGATGTACATCAAGCCATCTTAAGTAAATTACAAAAACAAGAATGTACTTCAAGAGATTTATGTCTTTTGGAATATCCAGAAAAAACTATATTGAAAGCCCTAAGATATCTATTGGATCAAAACAAAATAATCATAACCCCAGCTAATACCTACTCATTAAAATGAAAAATCTACGCATCGTATTTATGGGTACGCCCGAATTTGCCGTAACCATATTAAAAGGACTATTAAGTACGTCACACGAAGTAGTGGGTGTGATTACGGCACCAGATAGACCAGCAGGTCGCGGTCAAAAACTTAGAAAAAGTGCCGTTAAGATAGCCGCCGAAGAAAGTGAGCTTACCATACTACAACCTACAAACCTTAAGGATAATGACTTTCAAGAAGAACTAGCACATCTCAAGGCAGATTTACAAATTGTAGTTGCTTTTAGAATGCTTCCTAAAGCCGTATGGCAAATGCCACCTTTAGGTACTTTTAATTTACACGCTTCATTACTACCTCAATATAGAGGAGCAGCCCCAATAAACTGGGCTCTTATTAATGGAGAAGATACTACAGGAGTTACTACTTTTTTTATAGATGAGAAGATCGATACTGGAGCCGTTATTATGCAAGAGTCTATTACTATTAGTCCTAACGAAAATGCAGGTGAGCTTCACGACAGACTTATGCATGCGGGAAGCCAGCTTGTTTTAAAAACGGTAGATACCATCGCACAGGATAAGGTAACCACGAGCATACAACCCCAAACAGGGAATTTAAAAACAGCTTACAAACTACATAATGAGAATACAAGAATAGATTGGACGCAAGATGCTGCCACCGTACATAATCTTATAAGAGGTCTCAATCCCTATCCTGGTGCTTGGTGCTACCTTAAAACTAATGACGAAGAACTTAGGGTGAAGGTGTATGGCGCTTTCGCGAAAGCGTATACAAGCACAATCTCACCACAGGAAGCAGGAGTTATTACCATAGTAGATAAAGAATTACTCGTGCATACCGTAAATGGGCTTATTAATATCACAGAAATGCAACTTCCTGGGAAGCGCAAAATGCTCGTGAAAGACCTTTTAAATGGCTTCAAATTCTCAAAAAACGACAAAATGCTGTAAAGCCCTACTCCCATTGGGTTTAGAAGATTTTGTTAAAATCACCCTTCTTTATTAACAATCCCCTTTATTTATTAACAAAATAGCCTATTTCCCACGCTATTACTTGCGTGAGAAGATTTTACGTATAAATTTGTTAACGGATTAAGCAAGGCGTTTAACCAAAGAACAATAAATTAAATAAAACATTATGAACAAATCAGAATTAATTGACGGAATGGCGGAGCACGCAGGAATTACAAAGGCATCTGCAAAAAAAGCATTAGAATCTTTCTTAGGAAACGTTGAAGGAGAACTTAAAAAAGGTGGACGTGTATCTTTAGTAGGTTTTGGATCTTGGTCAGTTTCTAAGCGTAACGCTCGTGAAGGTAGAAACCCGCAGACAGGAAAAACAATTCAAATTGCTGCAAAAAATGTAGTAAAATTTAAAGCAGGTTCTGAGCTAGGTAGCGCAGTAAACTAATTTAAGTGTATACAATTAGAAAAGCCTTCTCAAATGAGAAGGCTTTTTTATTTGTTTGAATATTGCTAGAAATAGCCTACATTTAATATGACTAACTTTTGAATGCCATGAATCATCCATTAAAAAAGGGGCATTTATTAATTGCAGAACCATCCATAATTGGAGATGTCTCGTTTAATAGAGCTGTTATACTTCTTGCAGATCACACAGATAAAGGTTCTATAGGCTTTATTATGAATAAGCCTCTAGAGTATACATTATCGGATTTTGTTGTAGAAATGGAACATTGCGACCTTCCTGTATATAATGGGGGTCCAGTAGAGCAGGATAATCTGTATTTCATTCATCGTGTTCCTAAACTCATACCTGATAGTATCGAAATCTCGCAAGGAATCTTTTGGGGTGGGGATTTTAGCAAGGTTATAGAACAGCTACAAAACGGAGATCTACAAAAAAATGACATCCAATTTTTCTTAGGCTATTCGGGATGGGATTCTAAACAGCTCGTAGATGAGCTAGAAGAAAATACCTGGGTCGTTATAGAAAATGACCTTGGAGATAATTATCTCAGCAACTGTTGCCCAAAACTATGGAGAGAAAAAATACTACAACTTGGCGGCGATTACCTTATCTGGTCTAATGCACCAGAAAGTCCGCAATTAAATTAACCCAATCTGGCTTTTACGTTAAGTAATTTGAGTAAATCACCGGCAACGGTGTTTTGATAGGTCTTTTTACGATACTTTGTAATGGGTTGTATGCCCTTAATCGTGTTTGTAATAAAAAGCTCATCCGCCTTCTGTAGTTCAAAAGGAGATATGGCAGCCTCTTGCAGCTCGTATTCCTTTTTTTGAGGGATAATTGTGAGCAATTGCTTTCTAATAATCCCACGTAAGCAACCTTCCTCCAATGGCGGTGTTTTTATGAGATTGCCTTTTACTAAAAATAGGTTTCCTTGGAGGGCTTCTACCACTGTTTTCTTAGTATTAAGAAGCAAGCAGTTGTCATATCCGTTCTCTTGGGCAAATATACTTCCAGTAACGTGAATCACCTTATTCGTGGTCTTAAGAGTAGATAGGATATCTGCATTTACGTAATGATCCTTATACAATTCTACCTCGTACGGCGTTTCTGAGAGCGTGTAAAAGGGTGATGATAAAGCTTTCACGAAAGCATAAAAACCCACTTCATTATGCTCAGGAAGATACGTTCCTGATCCCTCTCGATACACCGTTATGCGTACTCTTGCAGGGCTTTGAGATAAACCCGAAGCTTCTATGGTTTTAATAAGTTCTGATTCTAAAAAATCTGGCGTAAAGTTCATGGGAATTTCCATACGTAAGATGCGCATAGAAGCCATTAATCTAAAATAATGATCCTCCCAGAAAAGAAGTTTACCATTTACAGCTTTGAGGGTTTCAAAAACTCCATCACCATATAAGAATCCTCTATTATGCGGAGAAAGGCTAGCCGCCGTATTCTCTAAAAGTATACCATTAGAATTAACCATAAGAAAAGTCCTGCTTTAAGGGCAGGACAAATATATCAAGATTGCCTATCTTTTTACGCCGATCCAATAATCTGTTTAAGCTCAGAAATTTGATTCTCCCAAAACATTTTTCCTTCGTCTACCTCATCTTCGTCTGCAAAGTCTGTTATGATTAAAGAAACGTCTTTTGTTATCTCATCTACTTGAATACGCAGTTCAAAATAAGCCTCGTCGTCCTCTTCCTCTGCCCATCTAAATTTTATGCGTTCTGGTTTCTTCTTAGATAAAAGCTCAGCACGCTCTTCTGTCCCTTCCCATATAAAAGTATAGTACTCCCCTCGAGAATTTACATTATCTGCAAACCACTCACTCATTCCTGAAGGAGTTGCCATATATTGATACAACAATGAAGGTGAGGCCTTTACCACAAACTCCATTTCAAATTTTACTTTACCACTCATAAACTTCTTGTTAATCCTCCCAATATATTGAAACTAATCTCGGGAACAAAAAAATAATTTTGTTTTTATTTCCAATAAACCGTTTGAGATACAATCAATAGTTTTTATATTTGCACCCGCTCTGAGAATGCCTAGCAAATAAAGTCTTAGAGTACTATAATGGCGAGGTAGCTCAGTTGGTTAGAGCGTCGGATTCATAACCCGGAGGTCACGAGT
>CAZXMY010000084.1:0-8386 GCA_964641325.1 uncultured Flavobacteriaceae bacterium
GTGCGCGGGGATAAGACTAGAAATGGGAGTAAATCTCGTATATTTAGAAACTGGAATTGACGCACCCCATCTTTATCACTACTTCCCAATAGAAAATCATAACTACTACCTGCTCTTAGATTAATTTGCAAGTTGTTAAGATCATCATCTTGTGTAAATGTTCTGTCAAATCCATCTCCTGTAATGCGCAAAGAAAATGATGGAGGAGTGGTATCTGTATCTGGCACATCGGTTTCACAACCTATACTAGTGGTAAGGATGAGTATCCCTATAAATGCAAGCAATAAACTTCTCATAATATGTCGTTTTAATTAAATAATTGATTGATACCTTGCCCACTTCTTGTCAACTCATCATTGGACACGTTGTCGTCGTCATTATCATCATTTCCATCTATTAATAGATCAGGGTCATAGCTTATAAGAATGCGATAATCGGGTGGAAATTCTCCTTCTGCTGGAGAAGAGGCATTCCATGTTCGGGTATAACTTATGGTCAGGGTTTCTCCTGCTCCTAAAGTGGTAAAGTTTACTCTAGCCACTTCCACTCCTGGGTTTCCAGTAGGCGTGCCTAAAGAGCGTTCATATAACAATATGGCTTGCTGTCCCGAGCCAGAAACAAAATCGTCTTGAGTATTTGTGATGGTTCCTAAGATGGTCGCATCTGCTACAAAATCATCTTGATTAGCTAGCGAAAAATCTATGGATGTGGCTTCTAGATCAATAGTAGGCGGCGGTTCAGAAATTGTATCATCGTCATCACAGCTTAATGCCGCTATTGCAAGAATAATCATTGGAATAAATTTTAAAGTTTTCATAATAGGTATTGGTTTTGAGTTTATCGATTAAAATGTTTTAGTGTATGCTTTAGGATCATTAGTAATAGTCGGTTACTTGATTGAGCTCAGTCTTACTCATAAGTCTACCATTGGGTTTATAGGTTTCTTGTTTTACCATTCCGATACCCTTTGCGATCCAGTTTGTACGCTCATAGGTTTTGGAAAGGAGTTTTCGAATAAGGAAGTTTTTATAGACCTTCTACGTATTCTAGAATTGTAGCGCTCACCATTCTTCCGTTTTGTTTTCGGGTTTCTTCCATGACCATTCCTATACCTTGTGCTATCCATACTGTTTGGTCATACGTTTTAGTTCCAAGGCGTCCTTTTAATATATTGGTTTGATCAATGACATAACAAGAGAAGGTTCCCGCAGGAGTGGTAATGTCTTCTTGGGCTACGACTCGTCTATTTGTTACGATACTTTCCCATCCTATTTTAACAAACTGTCCGTCAATTTCTATAGATACACTTCCTGCGGGTAATTCTTGGTCTATGGATAAGTTGTTAGGAATACCTACCGCATCATTTACAACAACTTCATATTCTATTTGTGGGTACTGACGTAGCAAATTTGCGGTGATCGTTTCAGGAGCGAGATAGGTGGTTCTATTTTCGCAGCCCATAGTAAAAGATCCATTGGTCATAATTTCTCCATCTTTATCCCATAGGTTGAAATCTACATCTACCCCAATAGCATTGGCACCCGTTACAATGTATTCTGATCGCATCATTAGGCGATCACGCTTATCTAGGTGTTTGTGAATAAGTTTTACACCAGGTTGGGATGCATAGTATTTACTGCAATTGTGTTGTGCTAAAATAGGTGTAGTTATAGTCAAAAGTATAATCACTAGTACTGTTTTCATGGTGTTAAATTTGTTTTTAAGAGTTGATAGTTATTTGTGTCTTGTATTCTTGCATTTATATAAAAATTTGCTTCGTCAGAAGCTATTCCTATGGCTTCTAGATTTTGAGGTAATTGATACGATTCAATAACCTGTAATGTGTTTTCGGTTAACGAAACTTGACACTTATAGATGTTTCCTAATGCGCATATATAAAGAAAGTTATTCTTGTAATCTAAGCCATCTATGTTAGGTAAAGAGTTTAAATTATATACAAGACCTTCAGCTAATGCATAATTGACAAGCGTTAACGTAGCTCCAGAATTTTGGCTAACAAATAATAATTCATTGTTTACAGATGCCAATCCAGTATATCGAGAAGTTAGTGGTGTAATGTCAAATTGAAAAACGGTATTATCGTTTTTATATACCTTAATATTATCAGAGAGGTCATCACCTATAAATAAATACTGGTCATCATCATCAAATTTTTCTACTTCAATAGCGTAAGAATTAACGGTTAAAAAATCAGGAAGAAACCCTGCTAAATCCAGTCCCTCAATATTAATAACTGGAATGTCAAATCCATCTTCTCCAGACCCATTAGGGAAAAGAATGAATTCATCTCTTAAAGCAATATCTACAGCTTGGTTATAAGGTGCATCATTTTGCGTTATAATTTCCAAATCTGTAATCCAAGTACTTGTATTGATAGAGGGAGTTCTTCTAATAAAAATTGCTGTTTCTCCAGTTGTATTTGTTAAGACAAGCGTATTTTCTTCTAATGTATATGTGAATGAGAGTACATCATCATCTATGGTCAGAAAAATGCTTGTATCTGTATTTTCATAAGTAACTTGAACTTCAGATCTAAAACCTAAATCATCTTCGTTTAAGAGAAGCATTTGAGTATCTTCGATAATCAAGAACGGTGAAGAAAGCGTAAAAGAACTCGCCGAACTCGCCTCCCAACTTCCTATTAGAGAAGTTTCTTCTGGTATTTCTACCACAGTGTCATTATTATCATCATTGTTACATCCAATGCATAGTAAGAGTAGACATAGCGTGATTATTTTGAATACTGTTTTCATGGTATCTATGATTTTTAAAGTTTAACGAATTCTACACGACGGTTTTGGGCTTTGCCTTGGGGGCTATTGTTTGGGGAGACTGGCTGGCGTTCGCCCATTCCGTCGGTTTGCATACGGTCACTATCAATACCGTAAGCGTTATGCATAGCGGTTTTTACGGCTTCTGCACGCTTTCGCGAAAGCGCATCATTACTGCTTTCCGATCCATCAGAATCTGTATGGCCTATAATTTTGATTTTTACTGCAGAATTTTTTTCTAAGACCTGGGCAATTTCTCTTATGGCAGTGTAGGACTCACTCTTGAGGGTTGCACTGCCAGACTCAAAAAGGATAGCATTTGTGCTTAATCGTCCTTCTGTAATGAGTTTACTTCTATTATCTTCGCCCGTTTTTGCAATGTTAAAATTGGCTATAAATACATCATCTATACCGGCCTCATCGCGCAGTCCTCTTACCGATATTTTAAAAACATTTGCCTTGTCAGGAACAAGTCTAGGGACATCTACAAGTTTGTTGTCATTAAGCCAGACACGCATACGGGTTTTATTAACCGCAATAGAGATGTGAGATTTCCCGTTTATCACATTTCTATAATCTTTTCCTATGGGATTGCGAAGTTGGCGTTTGCCATTTTCTACTTTTTCTACAACGCCTCGTTCTCCTATAAATTGACATACAGACAGCTCTGCCATACACCAGTTTTTTGGACGCGTAAATCCAGTATTGTCGTGAATAAGTATGTTTAAGAAAGCCTGCGAACTGGTTTTCTTATCCAGCCCGCTGGTAAGTAAATCAAATTCTACGGTATAGTTTTCGGGCAGACTTTCTGTAGTCATTGGGATATACGTTGACGTTCCTCCTAATCGCATCCATTTTTCATTGTTTATAAGGGTGATTTCTCCACTGCCATTAGTATCCCATTTTCTGGGGAAGTCACCTTGCTGGTCTTGCGAAAAATTGTCATTAAAAATGGAGACATTGCCAGGCACGAAATCTGAGGCACGATTGATCTCATAACTTTTTACAGGCTCAATTGAGGGACTGGTTTCCTGAGAATCTGCCGAGTCAGAGGTATTTTTATTTTTTCTCTTTTTTTTCTTTTTGCGACGGTCTTTCTTTTTTTTCTTTCTGTCAAAAACACTGTCTAGAGCTTGATCTGTTTTCTCTGAGGTTTCCTTTTCTACCCGTCTTTCTACGGTGCGTTCTGCGGCTTTTTCTGCCGCTTTGCCTAGCTTTTTAAGAAGCTGCGCCTGTCCAGTGGTACCGCTCAACATAAGGAGCAATACGATGATTGTCTTTATAATTTTCATGGGATTATCCTTTAGTTTTTAATAGGTCTTTTTCTTGCCCTTCTTTTAGAGCCTTTTCTAACATTTGACTTAGCTTAAGCTCCATCTCCTTTTTTTTCTTAGGGTCATCACCAAGTGCGATAAGCTCATATTGTTCTGTAAATTTTTTCTTGAGTTCTGGACTTAAATCGCTTTTGTTAAGAAGATCCATATAGCCATTGATGCCCTGCATTTCTTCTATACCGCCTAAGTCTCCAAAAATGTTGCCAAGCACCTGCGCTTGTTGGTCTAACAAGTTCCCATCTGCCGGGAGATTGTTGTGCGTTGTAGGTTTTTCTTTTGTGGGCGTCGTTTGTGCTTTCGCGAAAGCAGAAATACAAATCATCCCTGCTATTAAAATGTGTGTTGTTTTCATAATGATAGTTTTTAGTAATAATTAGTCTATTTCTTGTATGCTTATTATGGCGCTAGAAGCCTGCGTTTCATTATATCCGCCAAAAATCCAGAGAGCATCTTCATACAGCAATGTGCTGTGGGAATACAAACCAGAATCCCCAGGATCGGGATCCAAAGGATAACTTGTCCAAGTTTCCATATTTTCACTGTAAAAGATTTCTCTGTAAATAGTGGTTCCAGATCTCCCTCCTATGATAAATGCTTTACCATTGTATGCGGTTACTGTGTGATTAATTCTAGGAGTGAAGACATCTCCGCTAGGTGTAATTTGTTCCCAGCTAATACCGTCTGTAGAACCCCAGATTTCGTTTACTCTCATATTAGTTGTGGTTAGCCCACCCAAAACATATAAGGTGTTATTGAGAACTACGGTTTTCTGATAATTAGATGCTGCAAAATTGGTGGATGCCTCAAAAGTCCAATCCACTCCATTTGTGGAGGAATACACTGAGTTTGAAGCTATGAGATACCATCGCCCACTAAATTGAGTTACAGTGTGGTAGAATACGTCTCCAAACGGTGCTGCTTCACTTTCTAATACCCAAGTGAGCCCGTCTGTAGAACTCCAAATATCAGAATAGGTTTCTCCCGTATCATTATTAATACCACCTATCATAATCATCTTGCCGTCTATCACATTAAGAGTGTGGCCACTACGTGCAGGGAACTGCCCAGATGATACAGAAATCCATGCGGCACCATTGTCACTGCGCCAGACCTCACTGGTGTCTGTAAAGTATGGCGGACCAAATCCTACGTGACCTCCAACCGCCCAGACACTACCGTCATACTCGACCATGGCATTCTTGGCAAATTGGCCAATCTGATCTTCTTCGGTTTCTTGGGTGAAGCTTAGGGTAATCTCTGCAGGAGGATTAAAATCATCTATTAGAGAGATGGTTTGATCGTCGTCTGTAGTGCAACTGCTCATGCATAGGATACCTAGCATAGCAAGAGCAAATAATTTTAATGAAGTTGTTTTCATAATTAATTGTTTTAGTGAGTTTTAAAAAAAGGAAGAGAGTGCATATCGATTATTTCCTAAAAGCACATTGGCTTCTAGAATGGAAATATTATCAATAGCAATTTCATTTTCCCATATGAGGTTTTGAGTTGTATAATTGAATAATTGTGAACGTGTAGTACCCGATTCAGGATCTGAAATGATGAGTAGGTAATCATCAAAATTTAGAAACTCTATATCGTTATCATCATCTATTGCTGGAATCGTGAAGTTTGAAAAGGAAGTTCCATTGGACACATCTAGCTCATTAATTAAAAATATATTATTAGAAAAATCTCTAGTGACAGACCATATTGTATTGCTGTCTGCAAAAAAATCTGATATAAATAATTCGGGGAGGTTTTGAGACCAGTTTAAGTCCCCAAACTGGAGATTAAGTGCGTATATATTTTCGTCTCTTGAATGAAATAGAAATTGATTGCCTATGATGACCCCTCGTTGTACATTGGATCCTGTCGTTTCAAAAGCCCAATTGATGTTAAGTTCTTCATTAATACTATATACTGCATTGCTCCAGGACATTACGATTACTTCATTGGTTCCTGAAATTAGGTGTGAGATACGTTCATCAATTTGCCATTGAGAAATGATACTCCCATCTGAGATATCACGACTCGAAATACGTGTTTCATTTTTAAGAGTTTCTACAGTAATAATTCTATTATTGAGGGTTGTAATACGTCTAAATTCGTGCGCAATTTGATTCTCTTCCCAAAGAAGATTTCCAGTATTTGCATCTACGGCTATGAGGGTATGTAATGGTAGAGGGATATCAGTATCTGATACTCTATAGTGTAGGTAAATGATATTATTATGAACAGTCATTTGAGTACTGTTGAAATCAAAATTATCATCGCTTCCATTAGTTATATCAAATTCCCATAATTGCTCTCCTAAGAAATCTACGTCACTATTGCGAACCAAACGATTTTCTAATAAGCCTATAAAAGAATCTTCATAAGTAACACTAGTAACAAGTCTTTCGTTTTGTGTGGCAATAGCGTTGCCTGTTTCTAAATCTATGGTAGCGATTGTATTAAATGTAGCAATAGATGCTGTGGCATTTACTAGATCTGAAGTGTCTATTTCTGGATTTGTATCATCATCATTCCTGCAAGAAAGATGTATAATACAAAGAAGTAATAGTGCAAATAGCTGCTGTGATTTCATGTTTGTTATTTTTTAAAAGTTGTTTTTTTTATAATTTTATTTTTGTGAATAATGTTAAGTTTATATGTGCCTTTTTCTAATGCGTTTACATTCAAATAAATTTCTTGATCTGGCATATCTGGTAGCTTTCCTGATAATGGCGTTTTTCTTTTTTTCATTCGTATGATTAGGGGGTGCATCTTAAACTTAGGCACAAAATTATGTGAGCACCTAGCTTAAGATTGGCACAGATGTAACAAAGCCTGTAACATATGTAACAGGCTTGTAAATAAGGGGTTTACGCCCTATAAAAAAGAAGTTGTTTATGAGTTTTTAGAATACTCAGAAGGAGAAACACCGTACTGTTCCTTAAAACATTTTGTAAAATAAGAGTGGTTATTAAAGCCTACGGCATAGCCTACTTGCGAAACATTAATATCAGACTTTTTGAGCATCTGGGCAGCTAGTTTTAAGCGCTGGCCTCTAATAAATTCTGTAGAAGATAATCCTGTAAGTGCTTTTAGTTTGCGATGCAATTGCATACGACTCATTCCTACGGCTTCTGCAAAGGCTTCTGAACTAAAATCAGACTCTACAAGACTTTTATCCATCACCTCTTGCAAATTGGTAAGAAAGCGTTCGTCTGTAGCGTTGGTGGCAATATCTTTGGGAAGTAAAACGACTTCCTGGCTAAAGCGCTCTTGTAATTTATCTCTGGTTTCTTGCAGATTGCGAACGGTAGTTTTTAGAATTTCTGTATTAAAGGGTTTAGTGATATAGGCATCTGCTCCCGTTTCTAGGCCTAAAATTTTGTTTTCATCTCCAGCTTTTGCGGTTAGCATAATGATAGGAATATGAGATAGGGCCTCTTTGGTTTTACAGTTTCGCGTAAGCGTAATTCCATCATCTTCGGGCATCATAAGATCTGTAATAATAAGATCTGGTACGAGTGTTAACGCTTTTTCTAATCCGTCTTTTCCGTTTATGGCAGTGTGTATGGTATGCGTTTCTGTAAATAGGCTACTTAGGTATGTACGTAGGTCTTCATTATCGTCTACAATAAGAAGGATGGGTTTATCGTCTTTGGCAAAAATATCTAGCTCATCTATCTGTTTCGGTAGTTTAGGGGATGAAAGGGGTTGCGCTTGCGCGAAAGTTTTCTCTATAGCACCTGCCGTTGTTTTTTGAGCTTCTGTAAAAGCTGTTTCCTGCACAGGAAGCACGAGATCAAATAGGGTCCAATTTTCTTCACTTCTTGCGGTAATCGTTCCCTTGTGCAATGTTACCAATTCTTTAGTAAGTGCTAGTCCAATACCGGTTCCAGGCGCGCTTTCATCTGCGCGTTGAAATCTGTTAAAAAGGGTGTCAAGTTCTTGAGGCGAGAGTGTAGTACCCGAATTTTTTATTGAAAAAAACAGTTTGCCCGTAGAGATACTCGCTTGTATAGCTATTGTTTCTTTTTCGGCACTATATTTTAAGGCGTTACTAATGAGGTTCGTTACAATTTTTTCTAGCCCGTCTCTATCAAACCAATGAGTTTGCTGAGGTATTTCTATAGTAGTGGTATAAGTTTGGTTATTTTCTGAGGCTAAAAACTCAAACGAACTTGTAAGAGATTTAAGAAACTGCCCTAAATCGCCAGGCTGTACTTTTAGAGAAAAATATCCAGATTCGAGTTTAGATAAATCCAATAA
>CAZXMY010000085.1:0-8386 GCA_964641325.1 uncultured Flavobacteriaceae bacterium
ATCTGCTACAAGTCAGATTACTTCTGGCGTAAAAGCGGGTGTGGTTTTAAGTAATCTATCTGGATTTGAGGCTGATGGAGCAGGATTGGATAGCGCTATTGCATCTCGTATTGAAGACGGTAGAATGGGATATTTTGCCGGATTCTTTGTGGGTATTCCGCTTACACCAAAAATAACTTTCCAACCGGAATTCCAATATGTACAACAAGGAAGTGATGCAGATGAACTTAGAATAGATTATCTCCAAATACCATTAGCTTTAGATTACAAATTTTCAGAAAAGTTTTTTGGAAGTCTCGGACCTCAATTCGGAATACGAGTTTGGACGCCTGGTGATTCTGGACTTATAGATACTTTTGATTATTCGGTTTTTGGAACCTTAGGATATATTATTAAGGATAGTTTCTTTATTGAGGCACGATACTCTGTAGGTGTAAATGATATTCCTACAGGAAATGCCATTCCTTTAAACTTGGATCAAGGTGATTTAACACGTCCTACTTTTTCTAATTCCTATTTTTACATAGGGATAGGCTATAGGTTGTAAGGAAATAATTAGGTGGGTTGTGTGAAAATCTGAGGTATGGACTCTTTAAAGGAGAACATATTACCCATGCATGGTCTCTGAAGTGCTGAGGTCTTTCATAATACTAGCTTCGTAGTCTAGTAATTCTTGCCACTTGGCATCTACAACTTCTCGGTCTCCATATTGTCTCGCAAACTTTAGAAACATGGTATAATGTCCTGCTTCACTTATCATAAGTTTCTTGTAAAAACGGGCAAGTTTTTTGTCTTCTAATTCTTCGGATAAGAGTCTAAAGCGCTCACAGCTTCTTGCCTCTACTAAGGCAGCTACGAGCAGTCTATTAATAAGACTTTCTTTACGGCTACCACCTTTAGGGAAATAAAAGCGCAGTTTATTTACATATACATCTTTGCGCTCCCGTCCTAAGGTGAGTCCACGTTCTTTAATGATATCGTGTACCATCGTAAAATGGCTCATTTCTTCCTGGGCGAGATCGCTCATTTCGGAGACTAATTCTGTATAGTCAGGGAAACCTACAATAAAAGAAATGGCCGCACTTGCCGCTTTTTGCTCACAATAGGCGTGATCTGTTAAGATGTCTTCTATATTTTTTGAAACAATATTTACCCACCTTGGATCTGTTGGGAGTTTAAGGTGCAGCATTTTAATAGGCTCTTTTTCTTCCATACTTATAGTTCTAAATCAAAAGTCTTACGAAGGATTTCTATATCTGGGTTTTGTTCCCTTAGTTTATCATATTTCTCCTGGGATGTGTAGGCATATTTGCGCTGTACTTCTTCATTTACCTGTATGTCTAGAGAAATGTCATAATTGTTTAATGTACGTTTTAAAAACTCCAATAAAGGTCCTTGCGCTCTTTCTACTTCCACCTTCATCGTTTCATTAGGAAACTCTAAGCGGATTGTTGTACCCTCTAGCTTAGGTGTATCCGCTTCTAGATTAGAAGCGATAATGCGTTCTCCTTTTTTAAGCAGCCTACTTACGTAATCCTGCCAAGCGGCTTGCATCGCAATCTCTGTAAAGGCTTCCTTAGGGAGATTGGTATGGTCTACTTCTTTATCTGCTAGTTTTTCCTGTAATTCCTTTTTCTTGCGCAGCCCTTTAAGAGATAAGCCAGAAACCGTAGTCTTTTTTAGATTAAGTTGTACTTCAGGATTATGAGCTTGTTCTTGAATCGGATTTGATGCAGGTTTTGGTACAGGCACTGGACTAGGTGCAGGTTCATTAGCAACTGTCTCTACCGAAGGCATTTCGACTATAGGTTCTTCTTCAGTAGGAGTACTTGCAACGACTTCAGGTGTTGCAGGACTCGGCTGTTCTACTACAGGAATTTTTGGAGTAGTTTTTAGAGTTTCTGGAGTTACTTGTGTTTGTGATACAACGCTTTGTGCCTGCTTTTGTTCTTGAGTGCGCTGCTGGAAATACGACGGCGGAATTATGAACGGTGTGTCATTTTTTTTTTCTCCATCAAAAGTGACAGAGGCAAGTTGCATTAGGCATAACTCCACAAGAAGTCGCTGGTTACGACTGGTTTTATATTTTAGGTCACACTCATTTGCCATTGCAGTTACTTTAAGCAAAAAGGGCATTGTTGTTTTTTGAGATTGCTCGTAGTATCTTTTCTTAGTGTTATCACCTACTTCTAATAAATGTATGGTCGCTGGAGTTGTACATACCATTAAGTCTCTAAAATGAGAGGCAAGTCCGGCGATAAAATGATTTCCGTCAAATCCTCGGCTTAGAATATCATTAAATAATAATAGTATTTCCGGAATCTTGTTCTCTAAAACGAGCTCGGTAACTTCAAAAAAGGTATCGTAATCGAGTACGTTTAGGTTTTCGGTTACCGCTTTTCGCGTAAGCGTATTTCCGCTAAAACTTACTACTCTATCAAAAATTGAGAGCGCATCCCGCATCGCACCATCTGCTTTTTGAGCGATGATATGTAAGGCATCTTCATCTGCTTGCACTCCTTGTTCTTGTGCAATAGTTACAAGATGTTTTCTGGCATCTGTTACCGTAATTCTTTTAAAATCAAAAATCTGGCATCTGGATAAGATGGTTGGGATAATCTTATGTTTTTCTGTAGTGGCGAGAATAAAAATAGCGTGTTTAGGAGGCTCTTCTAAGGTTTTGAGAAAGGCATTAAACGCCGATGAAGACAGCATATGCACCTCATCTATAATATACACTTTGTGTGATCCTACTTGAGGCGGTATGCGCACCTGGTCAATAAGGTTACGTATATCGTCTACAGAGTTATTAGAGGCAGCATCCAGTTCAAAAATATTAAAAGCAAAATCTTCGTCTGGTCGCGTCTCTGCAGTGGTGTTAATCTTCTTAGCCAGAATACGAGCACAACTGGTTTTTCCTACACCTCTTGGGCCACAAAAAAGAAGGGCTTGCGCAAGGTGATTATTTGCTATGGCATTTTCTAAGGTATTAGTAATAGCCTGCTGTCCCACAACATCTTTAAAGGTTTGTGGGCGATATTTACGTGCAGAAACTACAAAATGCTCCATAGATTACAAATATAAAAGAGCAAGGATAAAAAAGGACAAGAGTTAGGGTTAAATCTAACTTATTTATCAACAGAAAGGGAAGCGATTTGTTTTTCTATTTCGGCGGCTTTTGCATAAAGTTTGTCACTTTCTGCACGCTTACTTTTACTCAAAGTAAAGGCTTCTTTCAGTATTTTTTTATGCTGCTTTTCTAATTTTTGCAAGGGCGATTTTTTGCCGAATAATCCAAACATGTTTTTTTAATAAAGATAGTTTAATTAGGAGTACTAAGCTTTCGCGAAAGCGTTAAATATCCCATTTCCTCTTACTTAGGATGTAAAACTACAATTCAGTCTCAGTATTTTACAATTGGGTCAACTATCCTTTTAAGACTTGGTGTTTTATATGACTTTTACCCTGTAATCAAAAAACAACAGTTATGATCAATCAATTTAATCAAAGCAGCTATGACCGAGCAAAGGAATATGTAAAAGAGCTTAAAGAGTTTTATTCTCATCTTATTGTCTATTGTATTATGGTGCCGATCTTTTTTATTCTCAATTATTATTCAGGCTCGTTTCCTTGGGCGATTTTTCCAACGGTAGGTTGGGGAATAGGGGTATTAGTGCACGCTTCACAGACCTTTAGATGGAGTCCGTTTTTCGGGAGAGATTGGGAAAAGCGCAAAATAGAAGAACTAGTACGTAAAGATGAATTTTAAAAAAAATCACTATGAATACACCTCAAGATAAGTATACAAGAGCGGCAGCGCGCGTAGCAGACCTTAAAAAGTTTTATGGTAGGCTCATAAAATTTGCAGTATTTGGGATTTTCTTTATTGGATTTTCATATTTTATTGGCTCTATGGGCAGTGGATGGGTTTATCTCGTTCTCGTTTTTTGGGCTTTAGGTCTAATCATAGAAGGCTTCAAATTGTTTGGCCCTAATCTTATCTTTGGGAGAGGATGGGAGTCCAGAGTGATTGCTAAAGAAATGCGTAAAGAAGACGATACAAGAACACTATTTTAAAAGAATCATGAACTCAGATAAATACGAAAGAGCTAAAAAACAAGTAGATCTAGAAAGAGGTTGGTACACGCATTTTTTTATCTATCTTATTATAAATATAGGCCTACAGCTATTTTATGCTGGAGTTTTTGATGATGGATATATAACCAATCATATGCCGTGGTGGGTGCGACTTACCACACCAGGTATTTGGGGTCTTAATCTTTTAGGGCATTGGGTTTACGTTTTTAAAAGGTTACGTTTTAAAAACCCATTGAAAAAATGGGAAGAACGCAAGATTAACGAGTTTCTTGCTTTAGAAGAAGAGGATTGGGATGAGAATTATTCTAAAAAATAAACTAAACTAGAAAGATGAAAAGTATATACTGTATTTGCTGTTTGCTGTTGTTTCAAATGGCATTCGCTCAAGAAGCTTTTGTGATTAAGGATGTCACTTTGTTTGATGGTGAAGGCATTGTAAATAAAACATCTGTACTTGTTTCTAATGGAAAAATTGAGCGCATAGCAAAACGTATTAAAGGCGATTACGAAACTATAGATGGAAAAGGAAAGTTTCTTATGCCAGCGCTTACAAATGCGCATGTACATTGCTGGGGACAGCCTTTACTTGTGCAAGCAGCGCAGGCAGGTGTTCTTAATGTGCTGGATATGCACGGCGTAGAACCTATGCAAAATTTCTTAGCAGAAGCGGGGAAGCAATCCGGTGCGGCACGTTTTTATAGGGCGGGTTATGCCGCCACTGCCGAAGGCGGACACGGTACACAATTTGGATTTCCTGTTCCCGTACTTGAGAAACCAGAAGATGCGGAGCAATGGATTAAAGATAGAGTAGAGGCGCAAGTAGATTATATAAAAATCATTTATGAACCTTGGAAAAATACCCATACTATACAAACCGTAACTGCCTTAGTGCAACAAGCCCATAATTATGATAAAAAAGCAGTAGTGCATATTTCTAATAGTCAGGATGCCTACGCGAGCTATACTGCAGGCGCAGATGGATTAGTACATATCTGGAGAAAAGGCAGTTTGACAGATGCACAACTCAAGGAGATGGCTTCACGGTCTTTCTTTATCACACCTACACTACTCACTAATGTGGTGATGAGTAAAGCACGTGCCAATACATCCGAGGAAGATGTTATCGCCTTAGAAGAGAACTTAAAGAAAGAAATTAAAAGAGTGTATGATGCAGGCATCCCATTACTAGCAGGTACAGACCCTCCTAACGGAAATATTAATATGGGTACCGATTTATACAAAGAGCTTATCTATTTTTCTGAGGCTGGAATTCCTAATCTTTACGTTCTTAAAACGGCAACATCATTACCTGCTCAGTACTATGGATTAGCACAAGTAGGCCATATAAAAGAAGGATATCTCGCCGATTTGATATTGCTGGAAAAGAGTCCTATGGATGCAATGCAAAACCTGGATAGCATAGAACGCATTTGGAAAGAAGGCGAAGAAATTAATATTTCTAATTAACTTAGATAGTACAATACAAACTATGAATGTACTTATAATAGAAGACGAAAAGCCCTCTGCAAGACGCTTACAGCGTATGCTGGCAACATTAGATGTAGAAGTGCAAGATATGGTACACTCTGTAGAGGAGGCCATAGATTGGTTTCAAAATAATGCGCATCCTGATCTTATATTTCTCGATATTCAATTATCTGATGGCCTGTCATTTGAGATTTTTGATGTGGTAGAAGTAAAGAGTGCCATTATTTTTACAACCGCCTATGATGAGTATGCGCTGCAAGCTTTCAAACTTAATAGTATAGATTATCTACTCAAACCCATAGATGATGAAGAGTTAGAAACGGCAGTGGTCAAATACAAACAACGTATTCCCAAACAGCAAGATGTCTCTCTTAATTTTGAGGATATTAAAAAATTACTGGGAGCAACTCCCGTAGAAAGAGAATATAAAAAGCGGTTTACCTCTAAGATTGGCCAACATATTAAAATGATACCTGTAGATGAGATTGAGTGTATTTATAGCGAGAATAAAGGCACCTATGCAGGAACGATTGACAAGCGCAACTATTTATTAGATACTACCTTAGAGCTCATAGAAAGTGATCTAGAACCGCAAACCTTTTTTAGAGTAAGTCGCAAGTACTATGTAAATATACACGCGATAAAAGATATTGTAGCCTACACAAACTCCAGACTTCAGATAAAACTTAATAACTGGAACGAACAAGAAATAATTGTGAGTAGAGAGCGTGTCAAAGACTTTAAAACGTGGATAGAGTAGGGAGTATCACGTTTTATTCTCATTAAAGGCACTCGGTAATAATGTAGGTATAAATTTTACGAGTAAAGGCATTAAAATAGTGCCACCAGGAAGTAAAAAGATGGCCAATGAAGGTACCGTTTTACAAATATCCAGAAGTTGACTACGCACAATTTTCTTTTCTTCTTTGGAAAGATCTCTTACGGTAGATTGGCTTAATAATATAGCAAGCTCTTTGCTTTGACCGAGTTCTTTAATAAAACGATTTTTATTGCGCAGTATTAACGTGCTTACCGTTTTACTCGTCTGGTTATAAAAGTGTTGTATAGGATTGCTATATTGCAAATAAGAGATATTCCCCTTATGTGTTCCGATAAAAGTAATGATGGCTGTAAGCGCATCTTCTTTTTCTTCTTGACTTACTTTGAGTTGTGCACAAACTTCGTTTACAAAGGTCATCTCACTACTATCTATTTCTTGATCATTACCCACAGCAAGGGAGCAAACATCTAGTAGATAATTCTGTTCGAGCGGTTGATCTACTTCTTTTATAAGTTGCATTAAATCCTGACTGTTCTGTATTGGCCAGTTATTATAGCGTATGGAACTTTCAAAAAGCTTCATAAGAAGCTCGTTGTAGGTGTCTTTTTTTTGCTTTCGCGAACCTGCCTCGCCGGCAGGCAGGAGCGCCATCCAAACCGTTTGAATTACAATAGCTTCAAATCGTTTGGCATAGGCATTTGGGGCTTCATTGGTAATTAAATAATGTTCAAAAGCGAGGACATCTATATATAAAAGCGCATTGGTAATGATGTGGCTAAAATTCTTTTTTAATAAGGGTTCATTAGTCTGGATTCTTAAATCAATTACTTTTTCTAGACGCTCAAAAGGAGTTTCCTTGATAAGCGTAAAACTACTTTTACTATCGTCTGATTCCAAACTATCGTAAAAATCAAGCATCGCTTTTACACATTCTTTAGGACTAGCATTGCTTATCGTATCATAATAGGAATAGGCGAGTGCATCAAAAAGATTGACCTTAGTTTTCTCCTCTTCGGTCCATTGCAGTTGTTTGCTCTCTTCATCACATAAAGTGGCGATAGAAGTGCCGTAAATAAAACCATTATCTCTTAAACATCGATACATACCAAACTCATCTATTGGATGGTTTTCCAGATGATTAAGGAGATAGCCTAAATGTTTTTTTATCCAACCCGATGCTGAGGGATTCATGGCTTGTTTTTTTTTTGATAAAGATATTGAAATAAAGACATAAAAAAACTCCTTCACAAGGGAAGGAGTTCTAATCTATTTAAGATTCTTAGAAGCGATATCCTATGCTAGCGCCGCCTCTAAAAAAGCCACCTGGCGCAAAATCTTCTCCGCCAAAATAGCGACCACCTCCTAAGGAAAGTTCTACTACAAAACCATTACGACTTACCCATTTCTGACCAATGGCAAAGCCTACCCCAAATTGAGACCAATCTCTCAAAGATCGACTTGAAATACCCGTAAGTTCATCAAAAAAGAATACGCTTTCATCCCCGGTAGCATATTGCAATAATCCCTCAGCATAAAACCCTCTGGCGCCGTAGTCTTTTCTATTAAAGAAATACTGTCGATAATAGGGTGTGACAGCAAATTCTTGAGGAAAATCAAGGTCTCCCTCAGAATCTAATGCAATGTTTACACTAAGACCTATACCAGAATATTTACTTAATACATATTCATACCCTATATCTATAGCAGGCACAATAAGTCCTTCAACTGCATCAATGCGTAATTCGTGTTTTTTAGTATTAAAATCAGTTAAGTTCACCTTTTCTTCATCGTCTTGAGCAATGGCATGTAAAGAAAAGAAAATGACGCCGAGTAATAATATTCTCTGCTGGATCATAATTGATGTTTTAGTTACTAGTTAGATTGTAAAAACGCAAAAAGGTTGCTTCAAGTATTTTCTTTTTAAGATTTTAATACTACTTAATGGTTTGGGGATTGGGGTATAGGTGACAAAGACGATAATTGTGGTTAAGTAACATTATTGCCAGTAAGGTAGTATTA
>CAZXMY010000086.1:0-8280 GCA_964641325.1 uncultured Flavobacteriaceae bacterium
TCTAAGTTTATTATGTAATTAATTAATACTTAATATATTTAAAATGAAGTCAATTTCGATCAAAGGATCTAAAAGAGAAAGCGTAGGCAAGAAAGCTACTAAGGCCTTACGTAATGCTGGACAGGTACCTTGCGTAATCTACGGAGGGGATCAACCAATGCATTTTAGCGCACCAGAACTAGCGTTTAAAAATTTGGTATACACTCCAGATGCGCATATGGTAGAAATTGAAGTAGATGGTACTACCGTACGTGCAATACTTCAAGACATTCAGTTTCACCCAGTAACAGATCGTATTCTGCACATCGATTTTTATCAAATTTTTGATGATAAAGAAGTAACGATGACGATACCAGTACGATTTATTGGTAACTCAAAAGGGGTTCGTAATGGAGGTGTTCTTCGTAAGAACAACCGTAAGCTGCGTGTAAAAGCGTTGCCAGACAACCTACCCGATTTTATCGAGGCAGATATTACAGAGCTTAAAATAGGTAACAAACTATATGTTACCGCTTTAGAGCAAGAGGAGTATAGCTTTATGCATCCAGACAACACCGTTGTATGTCAGGTAAGAACATCTCGTGTAGCCGTTGAAGAAGATGAAGATGAAGATGATGACGCTGCAGAAGGAGCAGAAGGAGCTCCTGCAGAAGGAGCAGAAGCTGCTGCAACAGAATAAGTGAATTATTCATAAATAATACAAAAGCATCTCATTCACTTGAGATGCTTTTTTTATTTTTATAGTACTCAAAGCAAAATGTATGCTCGCTTTTTTTGGTAGACTTTTAAAAAAGAAAGAAAAGACACCACCTGTAGATCCGATGAAGAAATTTTTAATTGTAGGTTTAGGCAATATTGGCCCCAAGTATGAAAATACCCGTCATAATATAGGGTTTAAGATAGTGGACGCTTTCGCGAAAGCGCAAGACATCTCATTTGAAACCGTAAAACTAGGTGATCTCGCCCAGACTAAAATAAAGGGTAAAACCGCATTCTTACTCAAACCCAATACGTATATGAACCTGAGTGGGAAAGCCATACGCTATTGGATGCAACAAGAAAAAATTCCCCTAGAAAACTTACTCGTTATTACAGACGACCTTAATTTAGAATTCGGTACAATTCGAGTAAAAACCAAAGGATCTGATGGTGGTCATAATGGATTAAAAGACACCCAAGCGCAACTCAATACGACTAAGTATACACGATTTAGATTCGGGATAAGCGATGCTTTTTCTAAAGGAAGACAAGTAGATTATGTGCTAGGAGAATGGACACAAAAGGAAGAAGCGGCCTTAGAAGAACGATTGGATATGGCATGTGAGGTAATTACTTCATTTGTTTCGGCCGGCACAAATAATACCATGAATAATTACAACGGAAAGTAAGGCATTGAAAACACATAAAGGCGCATCAACATTTACTACTCAAAAAGGAACCGTGGTTACCATTGGCACCTTTGATGGAGTGCACGTGGGACACAAAAAAATTATTCAGAGATTATTAGAAAGTGCAAAGACAAATGATTGGGAATCGCTGGTGCTCACTTTCTTCCCGCATCCTAGAATGGTATTACAAAAAGACACCCAGATAAAATTGATTAATACCATAGATGAACGAGCAATGCTTCTCGAAAATCAAGGTTTAGATCATCTGGTAGTGCATCCTTTTACACAAGAATTTTCTAGACTTACTGCCGAAACCTTTGTAGAAGAGATTTTAGTAAATCAACTTAATGCAAAAAAAGTGATCATAGGCTATGATCACCGTTTTGGTAGAAATCGCAAGGCAGATATTACAGATTTAAAAAAGTTTGGAGAGCAGTTTGGATTTGCCGTAGAAGAAATTTCTAAGCAAGAACTAGCAGAAGTCGCGATAAGCTCAACAAAAGTAAGAAGAGCCTTAGATGATGGAGATATAGAGCTTGCTAATCGATACTTGGGATATCCGATTATGCTATGCGGTATTGTGGAAGAAGGCAAACGTTTAGGTCGTAAAATAGGCTATCCTACGGCTAATTTAAATATTAAAGAAGAGTACAAGTTAATTCCCGCTCAAGGTGTATATGTTGTACAATGTAGGATTAAAGACAAGGTCTATACGGGTATGATGAATATTGGAACCAACCCAACTGTAGGAGGAAAAAAACAAACGGTAGAAACATACTTCTTTGATTTTAACGACAACCTCTATGGCGAGACCTTGTGCATAGAGATTTTAGCCCGTATACGAGAAGAAAAACATTTTGCCAGTATAGAAGAACTTCAAGAAGCTATGAAACATGATGAAGTATTCTCGCGTTCTTGGAGTAAAGCAGCTAAAAATCTGTGAAAAATCTAAAAAAACATCTCTTTACACCTATAGACAATAGCGCGCTTATTGTGTTTAGAATGATATTTGGGTTTTTGATTACTGCCGAAGCTTGGGGAGCTATTGGCACAGGTTGGGTGCGACGCGTTTTTGTAGAGCCGCAATTCACTTTTAATTTTATTGGATTTGATTTCTTACAAAGCTTTCCCGGTACGGGATCGCATATGTATGTTTGGTTTGCTGTGATGGGTGTTTTTGGCGTCATGGTAACAGTAGGATACAGGTATCGGGTAGCCATAGTAGGATATGCGATTATGTGGAGTACCGTGTATTTTATGCAAAAAAGCTCTTATAACAATCACTATTATTTACTAATGTTATTGTGCTGGATTTTTGCCTTTCTTCCTGCGCATAGAGCTGTATCTTATGACGCTCGCTCAAACGAAAGCGTGCGCTCCACAAGTATGCCGAGATGGGTAACCGTTTTTATTATTGTCCAACTCTTTATCGTATACACCTACGGAAGTATTGCCAAGATATATCCAGACTGGTTAGATACCACGGCACCACGACTGTTAATGCAAGGCAAGAAGAATTTTTGGTTAGTGGGCGAAGTACTGCAAAAAGAATGGACACATTGGATCATTGCCTATTTCGGGATATTGTTTGATGGCCTCATCGTTCCTGCCTTACTCTGGAAACGTACCAGAAAAATAGCCTTGTATGCCTCCATCTTCTTTCATTTGTTCAACTCTTTTGTATTTCAAGTAGGGATTTTCCCCTATATGTCACTTGGGTTTATACTGTTCTTTTATCCACCTAAAACGATCCACCGCATTTTCTTAAAAAAATGGAAAGCGCTTTATGAGGCTAATGAAAATGAGGCAAGCCCTAATTTTATAAATAAATGGTCTTCACTAGGTATTGCTCTGGCAGGTTTTTATCTATTGTTGCAAGCGCTATTACCATTGCGACAACATACGATGCAGGACAATGTGCTTTGGACAGAAGAAGGACATCGTTTGAGTTGGCGTATGATGCTGCGTACAAAACAAGGTTCGGTAAGTTTTACAGTATTGGATAAGCAAACCAACAAAAGAACTTTTGTTAAGCTAAGTGATTATGTAACCGAAAAACAAAGGCGAAACCTTGGCACCAAACCCGATTTTATGTGGCAGTTTGCCCAACGCCTTAAGAAGGAGTATGCTGCTAAGGGAATGGATATTTCTGTTTTTGTAAATGCTAGTGTAAAAGTAAATGGCCGCAAATACAACCGTCTAGTAGACCCAAAAGTAGATATTGCCGCGGTAGATTGGCACTTTTTTAAGCATGCCGATTGGTTGTTGGATAGTGGGGATTATTTGGAGAAGGAAAAGTAGTGCTTCATTCTCTATTTCCTTAAATTTGCCCTCTTAATACGCACATTATGCTACAAGTAGCCCAGATACGAGAACATAAAGACGCTTTTGTAAAAGCCCTTGCAAAAAGAAATATAGATGCTAGCCAGATGCTTGGCGAAACCATTGCTGCAGATGAAAAACGTCGTAGCACTCAGGTACTTCTTGACGAAGTGCTCGCAGAGAGTAATAGTTTGTCTAAAGAAATAGGGAATCTTTTTAAAAACGGAGAGGTTCAAAAAGCAAATATTCTCAAAGAGAAAACCGCAGGTTTAAAAGAACAATCTAAAGAGCTTCAAGAGCAACTTAATGATGCAACAGAGGAGCTACAAAACCTGTTGTATAACATTCCTAACATTCCGCATGAGAGTGTGCCTAACGGGAATAGCGATGAGGATAATGAGGAAATTTTTAGAAAAGGAGACATTCCTGTATTGCATAATGGCGCTCAACCGCATTGGGAACTGGCAAAAAAATATGACATTATAGATTTTGAGCTAGGCAACAAAATTGCAGGAGCCGGATTTCCGGTGTATAAGGGAAAAGGAGCACGTTTACAACGTGCCTTAATCAATTATTTCTTAGATAAAAATACCGCTGCGGGATATCAAGAAGTACAGGTGCCTCATTTGGTAAATGAAGCATCAGGTTACGGTACAGGACAGCTGCCAGACAAGGAAGGGCAGATGTATCACGTTACGGGTGATAATCTGTATTTAATCCCAACGGCAGAGGTGCCAGTAACTAATATCTTTAGAGGAGAAATGATTGCTGAGAGTGAGTTACCTATTACCTATACAGGCTATACTCCTTGTTTTAGACGTGAAGCAGGCTCTTATGGAGCTCATGTGAGAGGACTTAATAGATTGCACCAGTTTGATAAAGTGGAGATTGTGCGTGTAGAGCATCCCGATAAGAGTGATGCGGCTTTAGATGGAATGGTAGATCACGTAAAAACCATTTTAGATGAACTGGCGTTGCCTTATCGTATCCTTAGATTATGTGGTGGCGACCTTGGATTTACATCGCATTTAACTTATGATTTTGAGGTGTTTTCAACGGCTCAAGATAGATGGTTGGAGATTAGTTCTGTGTCCAATTTTCAAACGTTTCAGGCCAATCGTCTTAAACTGCGAATTAAAGACAAAGACGGTAAAAAAATGCTCGCGCATACCCTTAATGGCAGTTCACTGGCTTTGCCAAGGGTTTTGGCGGGAATTTTGGAGAACTGTCAAACACCAGAAGGAATCAAAATACCTGATGCGCTCGTGCCGTATTGCGGTTTTGATAGTATTAATTAATAAAGATTTTTTCCGCCCTTTAGGATTGGGAAAAAGAAAAAATCGATTGTAAATTATTTTAATGTCATTATACATCGAATAATTAGATAAAGTTTTCACAAAGTCCTGTCTACCTCTGGCAGTAGGGGTTTAGAGTTGAGGCTTTTTCAGTATATTTAGGCTATGAAGAAGATGCAGTATTTTATGATGGTGGTGATGCTTTGTTTTTTTGCTTTCGCGAAAGCGCAATCAGGACAAGCACAACGTGCCAACAACTACTTTAAACAAGGCGAATTCGAAAAAGCCATACTCTCTTATAAAAAAGCGCTTAAAGAAAAGCCAGATAACCAAGTCCTTATCGCAAGTTTAATAAAATCTTATCAAGAACTAGGATACTATAAAGACGCCGAATTACTTCTGGAAAAAGGCCAAAAAAACGGAAGGAAAGCAGGTTTTTTTGCCGTAGAGCTTGGGTATAATTATCAATTGCAGGATCAAGACTCTCTGGCACATATTGCGTATAATCGAGCTATTTCATTAGTAGCAGAAGGTAGATCTAGTCCGTATCAAGTAGGTCAGGCCTTTGAAGACCATAGCTTATTGGACGAAGCTGTGCAAACCTACGAGATCGCTATGCAAAATGCACCTAGTAGTAATTTTGATATACGTCTCGCAAAAATTTATGGAGAACAGGGCAAAATAGAAAAGATGTTCTCTAGTTACTTGGATCTTGTGAATCGCAGATCCGCTTTTATAGCAACTGCTCAGCGTAATTTTGGTCAATATGTAACAGAAGATCCTTTTAATGAGGCCAACATTATTTTTAGAAAATTGCTTTTAAAACGACTGCAACAAGAGCAAAACGTACTTTACAATAGTCTATTAAGTTGGTTGTTTATACAACAAAAAGATTATAAAAAAGCCTTTACTCAAGAAAAGGCCATTTTTAAGCGTACAGATGGAATTATAGACGGGCTTATTGATCTTGCTAATATTACCATAGAAGATCAGGCACTGGATGCAGCTCGAGAAATTCTTACCCATATCAAAGAAGTAAGTTTTGAGGAGTCTATAAAGATTGAAGCAGAACAACAATTGCTAGATATAGATGCAAATCTTGCCAGTACGCCAGAGGAGCAGGCTGCGATAAAAACACGGTATGAAGCGCTATTAGAAGAACAGGGTTCGGGAACGCTTACCGTACCACTGCAAATAGACTATGCGCATTTTATGGGATTTGAGATGGGTCAAAAAGAAGAAGCGGTGAGTTATCTTAAAGACAGAATTAAAGAACCAAGAGCCCGTTTTGATGAAGCACGCCTTAAGATGGAGCTTGCAGACATTTTAGTCTTGCAAGAAAAATTTAATCAAGCCCTAATCTATTATTCTCAAGTGCAGAACAAGATTAAGAATAATGTGATCTCTCAAGAAGCACGTTTTAAGGTAGCAAAAACCAGTTACTATAAAGGAGATTTTAGATGGGCAGATACACAACTCACGGTTTTAAAAGCTTCTGCCACACAACTTATTGCAAATGATGCATTGCAGTTATTACTCACCATACGTGATAATTCTCAAGAAGATAGTTTGCAAACAGCCCTTAAAAAATATGCAAAAGCAGATTTACTTACCTATCAAAAAAAGCCACAAGAAGCCATCCAATTGTATACGGAGATTCTTGAACAGCACAAGGGAGAAGAGATAGAAGATGAGGCTTTTCTAGCACAGGCGCTCTTGTTTGAAGAGGATATGGCTTTCGCCAAAGCCAGAAAAAACTACCTCTCTATCATAGATTTTTACGGTGACGGTATTCTTGCCGACGAAGCCTACTTTAGATTGGCACAACTCTATGAGAACGAATTGGACCAACCCAACAAAGCCAAAGCCAACTATGAGCGCATTATTTTTGACTTTGCAGATAGCATCTATTTGGTAGAAGCGCAAAAACGTTATCGCGCTTTGCGAGGTGATGCCATAAATTAAGCCCTATGATTATTTATAATGTGACTATAAATGTAGAAAATAGCATCCATGATGAGTGGCTAGAATGGATGAACAAAGAGCATATCCCACATATGATCGAAACGGGCAAATTTACCCAAGCATTAATGACCAAAGTACTGGTAGAAGAAGAGATGGGTGGTACCACCTACTCGGTGCAATATGGTTGCCCTAGTAAAGAACATTTACAGGCGTATTACGATCAGGATGCAGATCGATTGAGAGGTGAGACCAAACGTTTTGAAGGCGGTTTTGTAGCCTTTAGAACAGAGCTGGAAGTAGTTTCTCAACATCAAACAAAGTAAAGGTGGCGCATAGCGATAAAGGCGTAAAGGCAAAAAAACATCTAGGACAGCATTTCTTGAAAGATGAGGCCGTTGCCCAGAAAATAGGGAATACACTTACTCTAAATGGGTATAGCAAGGTGCTGGAAATTGGTCCAGGTACAGGAGTGCTTACCAAGTATATACTAGAAAAAGAGATCACCTTACTTGCGATGGATCTAGACAGAGAGTCTATTGCCTATCTCAACACCCATTTTTCTTTTGAGCATCGAGATATTGCCAGTGATGGCAAGTTTACCGTCATAGAGGCAGATTTTTTAAAATATGATTTGGCTACCGTTTTTCCAGATGAGCCTTTTGCGATTACGGGAAATTTCCCATACAATATTAGTACGCAAATTGTCTTTAAAATGCTCGAAAACAAAGACCGTATCCCAGAGTTTACGGGAATGTTTCAAAAGGAAGTTGCACAACGTATTTGCGAGAAAGAAGGAAGCAAAGCCTATGGTATTCTTTCTGTACTGGCGCAAGCCTTTTATGATGCAGAGTATCTCTTTACGGTACCGCCAGACGTATTTAATCCGCCACCTAAAGTAGATAGTGGTGTGTTGCGCTTAACGCGAAAAACTAATTATCAAGACCTAGGCTGTGACCCAAAAATGCTGAGAACAGTTGTAAAAATGGCCTTTCAACAAAGACGCAAAACCCTACGGAATAGTCTTAAGAGTTTGGGTTTGAGTGACGGCTTTCGCGAAAGCATAATTCTCAACAAACGCCCAGAGCAACTCTCTGTTGATTTATTTATTGAACTCTCAAACAATATTGAGGCCGACTTAAAGTCCAACCACGACTGAGTATAGCCGTAAAGTCCTCTCCATTTGGGAGAGAATTTAGATGAGGGATGCCTATATTTGTGCTGCTCTTAATGCACATCTTATGTCGTTTGAAGTAACTCCATTCTTAATAGAAGACATACAAAGGCTTATCGCTCAAGATAAGCGGGAGCAG
>CAZXMY010000087.1:0-8267 GCA_964641325.1 uncultured Flavobacteriaceae bacterium
GTTTTACTATATGAATTCATAGAGTTTTTACTCCTGTATGAAATGATAGACCTTTATTTAAAAGCCTTATAGTAGCTTGCTTTCTCAACCATAAAACCTAGCATATGAGAACTACACTTACACAAAAGGTAGACCTAGAGACATTAAAACAAGATCTCAAAAGCCATTTTACAAACTATAAAATTGACCATGCACCATTTAACAAAAAAACTATACGGCTTAGAGATGGAATGGTCCAGGTGATTGTAGGCCAGAGAAAGAACAATGAATTTTTCTGCCTAGGCAATATAAATTTACTCGATGTACGCATCTTTATCCCCTTTATTATAGGTACGGTAATAGGCTTTATTTTCGGGATTGCCTTTTTAGGCATTGTTATGTTGGTAAAAAAGAAAAAATATACAGCTATGGAAGAAGAGATAATTGCTTACTTAAATGACAATCAAATTCTAACCTAAGTGTCATTCTATTAAAAATTCGAGTCTTTTCACATAGTCCTCCACGTCCAAGAGCCTTAAAAAAATCCTTAACTTACTATCTATTACGTTTAATAGACTACATATAACGATGATTACCCTGTGCCTCTTTATGAGTACAGTTTGTGCCTTTGGACAAGAAAATGTCAAAAAAAGAATTGACAGTCTATATCATTTGACCCAAGTATCAGAAGAGCTTCATGCGGCATACGAAGATATTGCCACTGTTCTGCATGCAGCTCCACAGGAAGGAGCACAAGAACTATTAAACTATGTTCTAGCAAAAGATAGTTCTGACCTTAGCAAAATTTATCTCTACAAAGGATACAGCAGGAATTTGTCCAAATCCGGCAATGTAGATAAATCAATCATCTATAAAAACAAAGGACTTTCCCTTGCTACAAAAAACAAATTATATTCGGCTACCCTAGAATATCATATCCTTCTCGCTAATGCCTATCATTTTAAGAATATACTTGACAGTGCCACCTATCATATCAATCAAGCAGAAAAACTAATACAAAACCATAATAGTTTTCAGGACTGGTCGTGGCAAATACACTATAATAGAGCCTTAATTCAAAACTCTTTAAACAATCTAGACAAGGCAGCTTATCACTATAAATTAATGTGGGAAGAACTAGACAACTCCCCTAATGCAACTGCTCAAAATAGAGGATACGCCTTGTGGGTAGTCACCTATTTTTTTGTGCACACAGATAAATATCCTGAAGATCAAACTAAATTCCTTAATCTACTTGCTCTGCATTATGAACAAAAAGATCCCAACGTCCCTGTTGGCCATATTGATGTAAGAAATCTGTTTACAGACGAAATTAAAGGCCAAAATATCGAAAAGTACAAAAAACTAGTAGCTGTAAGTGAAGGTTTAAATAGCATCAATTCATACTATTACAATACGGAAACCCTTATCAAAATCCTCAACAAAGAAGGTAAGCATAAGGAAGCCATCTCGTATTTAGAACAGCTCAATAGCAAAATAAAAAGTACAGATAAAATCGTATATCAGATAGGAATCTATAAACTCTATACTGAGAGTTATATCGCATTAAAAGACTATTCAGAAGCTTTTCGCTTTCGCGAAAAAGAACGTCAACTGAATGATAGTCTAATAACATCAAATATGCGCGCTAATGTGGCTCAACTAGAAGTGAGTTATGAAACCGAAAAAAAAGAAAGACAAATTGTAGAACAAAAACTTACTATAGAACGCAAAGAAAGAGAACAATATCAAATCCTTTTAGGAAGTATTAGCCTTGCAGGCCTTCTTATACTTGCCTTATTGTTTTTCCGGTATAAAATAAGACTTCAAAAAAAACTAGCCGCGCAAAAAGAAGATCTACGTATCAAAGAAATTTCATCATTAAAACAACACAATAAATTACTTGCTCTAAACAGCATGATAGAAGGCCAAGAGTCTGAGCGATTGCGAATAGCCCAGGATCTACACGATAGTCTAGGCGGCTTACTTAGTACTGTAAAATCACATTTCTCTATTATACAAAAGGAAATTCAAGAACTAGAAGCACTCCATATTACCTCAAAAACAAACGATTTGATAGACGAAGCCTGTACCGAAGTAAGGCGTATATCCCATAATATGTTACCCCATAGCTTAACAATTTCTGGATTACAAGGTGTTTTGGAAGACATCAAAGAACAATTAGAAATAGAAGGTTATAAAGTAACTTTTGAAATGGATGAACTGCAAAAATCTCAAGATACTACGAGAGATGTCATGATATATCGTTTACTACAAGAGATTATTTCTAATATGCGCAAGCACGCTCAAGCCACTACACTATTTTTACAAATACTTAAAACAGACGAGAGCCTTAATATCCTTTTTGAAGACAATGGCAAAGGCTTTAATTACGAGCAAGCCATTACAAAAGGAGGATTAGGATTAAGGAGTATTAATAGTAGAATTGCATATCTTGATGGTATAGTAGATTGGGATTCGCGCATTAATCAAGGCACTAGTATAACTATTTCAATTCCATTAATATGATAAAAGTACATATTGTAGACGATCACAAAATGGTCATTGACGGATTAAAACTTGTTTTAGAATCCCATAAAGAGATACAATACATAGGATGCTCTCACTCTGGAGATGAAGTACTTGCTCAACAATGGGCAGAGATACCGGATGTGATACTCTTAGATATTAATATGCCAGGGAAAAACGGTATAGATACTTGTGGATTACTCTTGAAAAAATATCCGGACATTAAAGTCATTGCCATCACTATGCACAAAGAAAGTAGTCTTATAAAATTAATGCTTAGCAAAGGAGCTAAAGGCTATGTGCTTAAAAATACAGGTAGCGAAGAACTTGCCACAGCAATAAAAACCGTTTATAACGGCAAGATGTATTTAGATGACACAGCAAATGAAATCGTAATTAATGCGATGACAAATTCTATTAATCATAAAAAAAGAGAACAAAGCCCTTTTCCTAAGTTATCCAGAAGAGAAAAAGAAGTACTCGATCTAATTCTTAAGGAGCACACAACGCAGGAAATAGCAGAAAAATTAAATATAAGTTTTGGCACTGTAGAAACGCATAGACGCAATATGCTCATAAAAACAGGCACAAGAAATACGGCGGGCTTAGTTCGCGTATCCCTAGAATACGAACTAAACAAATCATAAAATCGCATTCCCCAAAAACTACTAGAATTCATATAGTTTTTAGGGTTAATAGTTTTCTTAGATAAGATTCATCTTCACATCGTATAATTTTACGCACATAATATGAAATCTAAAATATTAACTATTATGGCATCATCTATACGTTTATCACTAACAGTATTCATTATTTTCTGCATGACGTCTCTAAGCGTTGCACAAAGCAACAATGTTGATTTTAATAATCAAGGAAGAGACTGGTACGTAAGTAAAACAACAGGTTCTGGCAGACTGGGTACCAAAGAGCAACCCGCAAAAGACCTTGGTAACATTATATCTCTATTAAAGCCTAATGATAAAATCCATATTGCAGAAGGCACCTATATGAGCAAAGGCAAAAGAGGTTCCGACGAAATCAATGTTCCCGTGCAAATATACGGCGGTTATGATGTAACTTTTAGTACTAGAGCTCCTTGGACAGAACATAAAACCATCTTTACAGGAACCAATGAGTACTTAAAACTTACAACCCCAAGAATATATATAAGAACAGACCAACAAAGAGGAAAAAATGGACAGCTTGCAGAAGGTGGATTAATAGTAGTAGATGGAATTATTGTAAACAATGGCCCTCGTAATAGGTATCACCACGATAAAGGTCTAGCCATTCGTAGAAAAGGAAGTCCTAAATCCCAACAAAATGCATCACCAGAATCCGGTGGAATTGTAATTGTAGGGAGCAAATTTATGAATATTGCCGTTCAAAATTGTGTTGTGATGAATACGGCTCCTACAGAAGGTGCTATATCGGTACGAGTAAAAAAAGGAGGTAAAGGCTATATACAAAATAACTTAAGTATTAATAATACAGGATATGGCATTCACGCTAGGACTGGCTATGTAGGTTCTGATTCTAAATACGTGCCAGATTTTACCATACGCAACAATACCTCTTTATTTAGCTGGAAACACGATCCAATAGCCAGCTATGGCGGCAACGCTTTAGCTTTAGACAGAGAGCTTACAGCTACCATAGAAAATAATGTTTTAGGATTTGGTCATTTTGGAGGTATTTATAATAAAGGAGCTAACATTAAATTAAATAACAACATCTTTACGGGCAATTCAAAATATGATTATAAAGAGATAAATGATCAAATGATCGTTGAGGATATAGTGGATGAAGCAGAACGCATTGATCCAAGTTCTACTGGTAATACAACAGCCTTGTTACAAATCGCAGTAGGCAAACGCTGGTCTGAGATCTATGGAAATCGCCAAGAAATTAGTAGAGCAGATGTAGATGCCTCCGTAAGTGCTGCTAATTCTGGAGCAAACCAATTACGCGGTATGCTAGGACTTAACTTACAAGGTAATAGTGTTAAAATGGATGCAGAAATATTTTTGCACCGTATGGAAATAGAAGAGGCAATCCCGGTTGGATTGAGGAATTGGGGAGGTATAGGATGTGCTACACCCAACTATAAATAAAATCCTTTTTACTTTCGAGACATTTAGATGTTGATCTGATTTAATCTAAAAATATCCTCCAACAATTGTTTAAAGAATGGGATGGTGTTATTCTTCATGCGCCGTCCCATTTATTATTTATGCTCAAACTACTTACAGAATGATTGACAATAGTTACACACTTCCAAAAAATTTCGCTTTACCTTAGTAACCATAAAAATTAATTTTTAATGGACTTACTGGAAGTATTAGGATATGCTTGTGCCGTGATTATAGGTATCACGCTCGGTTTGATTGGAGGTGGAGGCTCGATACTAGCTGTTCCAGTAATGGCTTATTTGTTTTCGGTAAATGAAAAAGTAGCAACCGCCTATTCTTTATTTATTGTGGGAGCTAGCGCTCTTATAGGCGGGATAAAAAAGCATCAAAAAGGATTTGTAGACTGGCGTACTGCCATTGTTTTTGGGATTCCAGCTATTATAGGAGTGACTCTTGTGCGACGTTATGTAATCCCTGCTTTGCCCGACACCCTATTTACTATCGGCGCGTTTCAATTTACACGCAGAATGGGAATGTTTGGATTATTTGCAGCTTTAATGATACCCGCTGCGTTTTCTATGTTAAAAAAGAGACAAGAGGCAAATTATGAAAAAGACACTCCCATAAAGTATAACTATCCAGTAATTATTACCGAAGGACTCATTGTAGGTGCTGTTACTGGAATGATAGGAGCTGGTGGTGGTTTTCTTATTATCCCTACTCTAGTAATTCTCGCAAAAATGGAAATAAAGGTTGCCATAGGTACTTCGTTAATGATTATTGCCTTCAAATCCTTACTAGGCTTCTTTTTAGGAGATGCCCTTACCATTGATATAGATTGGTCCTTTCTTATGCTTTTTACAGCCCTGTCTTTTGTAGGTACATTTATAGGGAGTTATCTCAGCCTAATTATTGATGGAGCAAAACTGAAGAAGGGATTTGGGTATTTTATTTTTGTTATGGCAATTTTTATCTTTTACATGGAGTTTTTTATATCCAAATAAATGGACAACGCATAGCATACCTTCTTGAGCAAACTAATCGTAGACGATCTTTAGAAAAACGAATACTATATCATGCCACCAAACAAGGCGTGACATAGTATAAATGCCACCACAGATAGGATAATCCCTATTAGAAAGATATTAAACGACTTGCGCAGGAGTTTAAATTTACGATCCATAGTCTTACCTAGATGGTAGGTGTCTTTAGCTATGATTCTGTATAATTCGTCTCCTTTATGCATTAGAGTGAGTACATTCTCAACATAGTCACTTTCTTCCATTTCCTGAAAATTACCATAAAACATCAAATTACCTTCTTCTCTTTTCCCATGCACGAGCTCCGGTCGCGTTGCAAAAATCGCATATGCTATAGAGGCTAGATTTGTTAATAGCATCATCACAATAGCATAAATAAGATGAGGATCCCTGCTTAACTGACTCATTACGGTACCTAATATTAGTGACAAGATTAGCGCATTGATAGATATCAAAATATTGGATTTTGTATCAATCATCGTATTTAAAGTATATTGATTTTTAGACAATAATCGAAACAAGGTTTCTACACCCCTTTCTGCTCGAGGTTCTAATTTAGAAAGTTTTTTCTTTAACGCTTTTAATTTTTCCCTGTCGACATTAAGTTCTGTCATTAGGAATTTGTCTTCTTCTTTTTTTAGTTGTTTTTCATTCATAATAAACTCTTATAAACCAGGTGTTGCGAGCTTAGTTCACAATTCCCTTTTTTTGAAACATATTTATTTTTTTGACCAGCATCTAACACCCTACTCTTTACTTGATCACTTAACTGAAGTTCTAATATATTTTTCATTTTTGCAACTACATCTTTCTGTAATAAGGGTACGATTACCTCAATTCTATGCTGCAAATTGCGTGTCATCCAATCCGCAGAACCAATATACACTTTTTCCTTACCTCCATTTGCAAAGATATACACTCTACCATGTTCTAAAAACCTGTCTACTATACTTGTGACCGAAATATTCTCACTTTGCCCTTTAATTCCTGGAACTAAGCAACAAATACCCCTCACTAATAATTTTATCTTAACGCCTGCATTGCTCGCTTTATAAAGCAATTTTATCATCTTCTGATCTTGAAGACTGTTAAGTTTAAGAATAATATAGGCTTCTTTACCCGCTTCAGAAAATGCAATTTCATTCTGGATTAATTCTTGAAAAGAAGATTGCGATGTAAAAGGTGACACCAGTAAATGTTTAGTCTTAGGAATAATAAGTATGCGTTCCAATACCTGAAATACCTGTAGTAATTCTGAGGTTATCTTTTCATTTGCGGTCAATAAACCAAAATCTGTATATACCTTTGAGGTTTTTTCATTAAAATTACCTGTACCTATATAAGCATACGCTTTAGTCATATTATTCTCCTCTCTTTCCACATACAATATTTTGGAATGTACCTTTATTCCAGGATAGCTATATCTAACTTGGGCTCCATTTTCTTCAAGTAATTGACCCCACTTAATATTGTTTTCTTCATCAAAACGGGCTTTGGTTTCAATAAATACGCAAACATCTTTTCCATTTTGAGCAGCTAGCAAAAGTGCTTTGGCTACAGAAGAGTCCTCAGAAACACGATACAGTGTCATTTTTATACGTGTCACCGCACTATCACTCGCAGCATTTTCTATAAACCTTAGAACACTATCAAAAGACTCATATGGAAAGCATAACAAATGGTCCCTTTTATTTATTATTTCAAAGATATTTTTTTTGGACTTCAGCTTTTTGTGTTTAATAGGTGCGAGATCTTTAAAATACAATTGATCTCTATCCATTTTAGGAAAACTAAAAAAGTCTCTAAAATTGTGATAGGTACCTCCTTTAATAACATCTGTTTCATTAATATCTAAGGCCACTTCAATAGCTTCTAATAACTCTGATGGAATTGTTTCATCTATCAATGCCCTTGTAACCTGTCCCACTTTTCTATTAGGCAGTGCGTCCTTAATTTTCTTAAGGAGATCCCCAGAATACTCATCCTCTATATATAACTCTGCATCTCGCGAAACCTTAATAGAGTAAAACGCAGTATCAAACTCATTCTCCAAATGCCATCTTAAAATATCATCTATAAATACAATACGCGATATTTCCTTCTGTATAGGTATTTCTATAAATCTAGAAGTGTTGCTATCAATTTTAACCCAAACTAAGGATCCATCTTTTATTTGACCTACAAGATATAATGCTTCATTTTCTAGAAATGTTTCATCGTCCTTATTAATCATAGGCTCAAACATATGCTGGACTGTCTTAAAATACTCTTTGGCGAAAGCCAATTCCTCTTCATTTAACTCTTCAATGTTTCCAATAAAAATATTCTCTTTAGCTAGAGCTGGTAATAGTTGCGAATAAAATATTTTGCCAAATTCCTTTTGTTGTATACTCACTTGCTTCTTGATTTTAGCAAGTAACTTGTTAGGTTTAGTTATAAGTTTTTTACGAAGGGGTTTATCCAGTTGTTTAATTTTTCGAATGTCTGAAACCCTAACTTTAAAAAACTCATCAAGGTTAGAAGAATAGATCGCAAGAAATTTTAACCGCTCTAACAACGGATTTCTCTTATCTGCTGCTTCTTGCAG
>CAZXMY010000088.1:0-8187 GCA_964641325.1 uncultured Flavobacteriaceae bacterium
CTTGTAGTATATTTACTCTAAGAAAAAATTGAAAAATGACACTACTACTTCGATGCTTACTAATTTCATTTCTTTGTATAGGAGGCGCACAGGCTCAGTCTATAACGGGTATATTGGATATAGATGTTAATAAAATCTCACTCTTTAAAAAAAAGAGTCATCCTGTATTCAATAATAGCGTTTCACTTAGGTTTAATAAACTAACACCTATAGATTCTAAGAACACTTTTTCTTTATTTAATACTACTACAGGGCTTAATGATTTATATGTAAAAAGAAATTCAGATAGTTTTGTTTATAGCTCATCTGAAGTTTTATTAGAAAATCGTGTATTTAGTCCTTTTAATAAACGCGTAGATTCGTTTAACCCTAATGGTTCGCATGAAATTGGCCATGCCCTATTGAGTGGTGCCTTGAATTTACTATTTAATTAATAGCATCCAGAAAAGGTTTCATCTCGAGAAGTGTTATATCCTCACGTTTACGCAACTGGCGTAAAAACCATCCTTTATGACCGGCGCCATAGGTTATTAGAAAACGCTTTCCTTGGTATCGGTGCTTTTCTAATGCTTTTTCTATATGCCAATAATGGGCTATATTAATATTCTCCCAACCTCCCAAAGCAAGCTCTTCATTAAATAGGCTATTGTATTTCTGTAATGCGACATCTTGAATATCGTCATAGGCTTGGGTGTGTATAAAGTAGGGATCATTCACTTTACCGGTTGCCTTGTATAAAGAATCTGATTTTCTATTTGCATCCACATAGGCTTTCCAATCTTCAGAGCGTTCAGGAGTATCGCGTATAGCTCTTAGCTTAGCACTGCGCTCATCTGCCATAATGCGAGTCCATCCTGCAGTAGGAATAATTTCAAAATCCATCTCTTTTGTTAATGGAAAAATAACATCCTTATATTCAGGAAAACGTATAACTCTAGGCTCGGAGATACTATCATCTCTCTTAAAACCTTCTAAGGCAGCTTCCATACGATTTGGCGGAATTTCTGCCAGGATATAATCGGGTTGGATCTCACGCACGAGTCGCTCAACATAGGCATTGTTATATACAGAATCTGTAAGATGACCGCTATGTATCATCCCCATAACGAGAACTTCGTTTTTGGGTTTTTCTTCTGGACAGGCTATTTGTTGCGTGCAACTTATTGTAGTAAAACAGATAATGGCAAAAAGCGTAATGTATCGTATCATAATGATTTCATTAAAAGGTCTATAATAGGAGTGATGGGTTTGAGTTCTTCTTGGTTTGTGGTGATAGATTCTAGGACACTACTACCGGCAATGGTAAATTCTTCCTGTAAACGTTTTATGCAGTCCACCGCTTCTTTTATAGTAGTACCATTAGGCACTTGGTAATAGGTTTTATCATAATCTTCAGGTTCTAAACAGTCAAAATCAAAGTGGAGGTAGAGGTGTGTTATATGCTTTCGCGAAAGCGTACTCACCAGATCCTCAATATCCAATAGTGTTGGGTGATATATGTTATTGCTATCGAGTTTGCGCTTTTCTGCACTGTCAATATCTCTAAGTCCCACATAATGGATTTGTGATGCGTTTATTGTACTGGAAAGCAGTGGGCTCATTTTTTCTTCGCCTTCTCCTAAGAGCGTTCGTAAGGGCATTCCGTGAAAATTGCAACTTGCCGAATCACAGGTTCTATTAATATCTGCATGGGCATCAAACCAGATAACTCCTAGATTAGGGTATACTGCATTGAGATAAGAAACCGGTACAATCTCTAAACCGCAATCGCCACCTATGGTTTGTAGACGTTTAGGTTGTTGTTTGTCTAAAGCCTCTTTAAGCCTACTAAGTTGCTCATAAATGGCATCATAGTTATTGATGTTATGCTTTTGTTCCCCTTCTTTACCCGCTTTAATATTAGATAAAGGAATTACCTCAAAAGAGGGATCGTCTAGGTAATCAAGAACCGCTTTAGCGCCTTGTTCTATGCCTAGGCCTATGCCGGCACCTTGCCATTGTGGAAAATATACTTTCACGTTATTAAAAAGATTCTGGTTTAAATATAAAGTTACTTATTACATACAGTATTAGTGCAAAAATAAGAGATGCACTAAAAAAAGATAAGAATTTAATTACATTAATAAAGCCAACAAAGAGTACCAAAAAATAAGCAATAAATTCTCCTTCCTTAATTTGCACAATTGTATTTTTCCATAATTTTTTAGCAATTCCTGATGTAGGAAATGCCGCATAGGAAAATGTAATTCCAAGATAAATGAACAGTAGACTTAATCCCGCTTGATTATCAAAAATGAAACTGTAATAATAGGAAAAGATGCTCAAAAATATATTTGTAAAAAAAGGGATCAGCACAATACTATACTTTTCGCGATAAGCATTGGGTTCTTGATGTATAACATTAGAAATTTTTGGATCAATTTCTAAGTAGTTCAAGGTGTAAATATCTAGTTCGTATCTATTTACCAGCAGTTGCGTTATAAAAGCGTGTACAATCCTCCCTGGAAGAAATATTAGATTAAAAAACCAAGTGGGTACAGGTATTATCATCTTTTTGATATAAAATAATAATCTTTTGGAACTACTAACTCCGAACTATCTTGCGGGACTGAAGTTTCTTGCCAGTTAGTGCTTACATTCAATGCTATCTCTACGTCATCTAGTTGTATCCTAACGGGAAGTTCAAAATGTTTTACTGTATTCGTAAATCGATAGCGTAAGGTGTTTTTTTCTAGAACATATTCAAAAATGGGAAGCTCAGTAGCTCGCAGGTATTGATCGAAAAAACCCTTTAAATTTAGGTCTAGGTGGTCTTGGAGATAGTTTTCTACTTGTAATGAAGATACTGTCTGATGGTAAAATTCACTATTGAGACCACGTAAGGTTTGGCGCCATAATTCATCATCATTTACGACTGTTCTCAAGGTATGAAGCATATTAGCTCCTTTGTAATAGATATCATCACTGCCTCTATGATTCTTACCATATTTTCCTATGAGCGGCCTGTCGTTTCGTATATTTTTTCTAAGACCTATGACATAGGTTGCAGCAGCTTCTTTGCCAAAATGATAATCGAGATATAAATTTTCTGAATAGCAGGTAAAACCTTCATGAATCCACATATCCGCCACATCATTATTGGTAATATTATTAGCAAACCACTCGTGTCCAGATTCATGAATGATAATAAAATCAAACTTTAAACCTTCTCCGGTGCCGGATAAGTCTCTTCCTCTATATCCATTTGCAAAGTCATTTCCATAAGTAACTGAGCTTTGATGTTCCATACCTAGATAGGGTGCTTCTACGAGTTTAAAACTGTCTTCATAAAATGGATAAGGTCCAAACCAATGTTCAAAAGCTTCCATCATCATTGGGACTTGGTAAAATTGTTTGCGTGCTTTCTCAAGATTATAATCCAGCACCCAATACTCCATATCTAAAGGACCTTTTTCTCCAGAATACGGGTTTATATCACTAAAATTCACATAATGCCCGATATTGAGATTAACTCCATAATTATTAATTGGATTTTTTACAGTCCAGTGAAAGGTGTTGGTAGTTTTTCCTTTATCTACTCCTACGAGTCTTCCATTAGATACATCTACAAGATCTTTGGGCACGGTCACATGTATGTCTAAACTATCTACCTCATCATAGGGGTGGTCTTTGTTAGGCCACCATACGCTAGAACCTATACCTTGATTTGCAGTCGCGATAAAGTCTCTTCCTTTTTGATCTTTTTTCCAGACAATACCACCATCCCAAGGAGCATTTTGTGCTACGGTAGGTTTACCTTCCCAAACAACAGTAAGCTGCTGAGTAGAACCTTTTCTTTGTTTCGCTTTAAGCGAAATAAAATACGCATTTCCAGAACTTTTTATAGTTAATTCTTCTCCATTTTGAGACGCAGATAACAATTGCATAGGTTGCTGTAAATCCAGTTGTAAAATATCCTCAGGTTGCAATACAGTGTAGGTAATGATATTAGAACCCTTTATGAATTTACGATCTGGAATTACTTCAACACTGAGATCATAATGCACCAGATCCCACCACGCGCGTTCTGTTGTTATAGAACCACGTAGCGTATTTGCATCTCGCTCTATTTGGACGGAACAGCCAGATCCAAATAGTAGCAATAGCACAGTATAAAAAAATATTGTTTTGCGGGTCATAAGGAAATAATAAAGTAAAAATATACGAATAGAAATGTTAAGATCACTCTAACTTATCCGTTGAATTTATTTTAAATTCTAAATTACTAACTTTGAGTTCTTTAATATATTAAATTTAGTACTGCTCTAAGATTTCTATTATGAAAAAAATTACATTATTTACTTTCGTATTAAGCTTTTTTACCTTTAACGCACATAGTCAGTGGATAGAGTGGGAAGATGAGACTGCAGATCGAATTGTGATTACTAATGTTACAGATAATAGTGACACTTCTCTAATAGATGATCAAGAGAAGGATCTGGCTGTAGGTGATTTTGATAATGACTCGTTTGATGATTTAGTAGTGGTACGTAAATTTCCTTTTTCCAATCCCGGTAAAAGAGTGGATTTATTGTTGATGAATAGAAATGGGGTACTCACTGATGAAACCAATATTCATGCACCAGAATTTCTCTCAAACCCTACCGATGCGAGAGATGTTATTTGTACAGATGTCAATAATGATGACTGGTTGGATATTGTGGTGATTAGCACTTTTGATGATCCGCCACGATTATATATCAATCAAGGAGAAGATAGTAATGGAGACTGGCAAGGATTTGCAGATGAGTCTAGTGCGCGAATTCCTGATTTATCAGAGACATTGCCTTTTCAATATTGTGCAGTAGCTGCAGCAGATATTACGGGAGATGGTGCTGTAGAGATCTATATGACTAATTACGCTTTTGGAGAAGTTGCTCCAGATATTCTTCTAATAAATGATGGAACTGGCGTTTTTACAGATGAAACAGATGCAAGACTAGGAAACCTTAGAAATTCTAGTTTTGGTACTGCCATAGAGTTTCATGATGTTGATAATGATGGTGATCTTGATGTTGTAAAAAACCTAGGTTTACAACCTATACAACCCTTTAATGATATGGGTGTTTTTGCTCTTTTTAATAATGGTGATGGTACGTTTACTAATTGGCATAGATTCCCTACCAACACATCATATATGATGACTGGTGGTGATTTTAATGAAGATGGACTTATGGATTTTTATATTGTAGATGATTCTGCAGATTACGTGCATTATATAGAAGGGTTTGAAGTAGACCAGAGTTTAACTGTTTCACAAGAGTTTATTCCTACAAATAGAACCAATCAATTTGGAGGTAATGTTAAGGTTGCTGATCTTGATGGCGATGGTGATTTAGATGTAGGCATGTCTAGTGTAGACGTAGATATCCCACCTTGTTTTACAGGAGAGAATAGGAGATTTATCATTTTTGAAAATGAGGGCGAAGCTAGTGGAAATATTGTACATCCTTATGGAGCTACTATAAATGATTGGAACATTTCTACTCACGATCACGATTATATAGACCTTAATAACGATGGTTTTTTAGATTTGATTTTGGCGGGTTGTGAAGATTATACGATATTCATAAATCAAAGTGAGGCGTTAAGCCTTGATGATGTAAACACAAATTCTTTGGCTAGTGTTTTTCCTAACCCAAGTAACGGAGAGTTTACGATTTCAATAGAATTACCGGTTGCAAGTGAATTAACTGCAGATCTATATAATATTTCTGGCCAACTCTTATCGACAGAAGTTTATGATTTCAGTTTTAGTAATGCGTTGCAAATAGATATGCGAGATATCGCAAAAGCTCAAGGAGTATATTTCCTAAAGTTAACAACCCCAGAAGGAACAAGTAGCACGCAAAAAGTCATTATAGAGTAGTCTACCTAAAAATACTATTAGGAAAAACAACTGGACTCTCGTGTCCATCTTTGCCTACTGCTGCTATACCAAAGAAAAAGTTATCAATTACGATACCTTCTAGTGTGTACTCGGTAATATTGCCTACTAATCTCGCATAATCCCAAGTAGGAGACGTAGTGTCTCTCCAGTATATTTTATAGCTGGTAGCTCCTTCTACAGCGCTCCATTTAAATTTTGCACTGGGTTCTACAATTCCTCCAATGCTTACACTTTTTGGTGCTGGCGGTGACCAAGCAATGCTCGCAAGATTAATAGCATTTACTGCGGTAAGTTTTGCGGCATACCCAAAATTTACGTGTTCAAAAGTATCGCCATAATTAATGCCATTTTCTGTTCTGATATCTTGATGCTGTTGCGTATAGTTTTCGTGTGCTTCCATAATACGTATGCCAGCATAACCAGCATCGTTAAATGGGCGATGATGGCCACCACGTCCAAAACGATCCAAACGATAGATCATTTTAGGATTCATTTCTGGCATATAAGTTTGTACGGTTTTATGCACGTAACGTGCTAGCTGTCTTGAGATACCATCTACTTCACCACCATAAAAACGACGTGCACGGCGCTCTTGTTCTGTTTCTGTGGGAGGAACAGGCTCCGAAAATATTCTAAAAGTTCGGTTGTCTATTACACCATCTACACCCGTTATATTGCCTATCATATCATTATTAAGTATACCTATGATTTCCCAGTTTTTCGCTTTCGCGAAAGCGGCCAATCCTTGCCCTCCAAAAAGTCCTTGCTCCTCACCAGAAAGGCCTACGTATATAATAGAATTCTCAAATTTGTACTTCGACAATACACGGGCAGCTTCCATTGTACCGGCCATTCCCGTAGCATTGTCATTTGCTCCAGGAGAATCTGAAGTGTAGTCTGTAGGATCAGACACACGACTATCAATATCACCACTCATAATAATGAAGCGATTAGGATATTTTGTGCCTCGTTGTAGGGCAACCACATTTACGACTTCTACGTCTTTTACAATACGGGCATTCGTTCCTTTTTTTACCAAGTCTTTCTGATAAAAAACCTCTAAACAACCATTGCAAGCTTGTGAAGTCTTGTCAAATTCTGATTTGATCCAGCGCCTTGCAGCACCAATACCACGAGTAGTAGAAACTGTGTCACTTAGAGTGTGCCTAGTTCCAAAATTTGCTAGTTTTTTTACGTCTTGTTCTATACGATCTTCTGATACGGCATCTATAATGTCGTATATTCTTGCATCTGTTTGTGCGTTTATTGCGCTTATGCTCAACAAAAGGATAAATGTATAAATCGTTTTCATAATATGGGTTTTACTCAGTTAATTGAATAGTGCCAAAAATACCAGCATCTATCCAGCCTCTATTTTTATCTCTTCCTTTTACAGGGACAGAACCTATAAAATTTTCCCTCTCAGGACTGCTATCGTTATCGCAATAGGCAAGGGCAAAGCCTAGGTCTTGACCTGCTTTTAGTATTTTTGGTTCGTTTACCGTATGATCTATATATGTGTCTTCGTATATGGTGATTTTACATTCCCAAAGACTCGTATTCTCGTCAATCGCGGCTATTTTAGATTCTATGTGACTATTGTATAAAGTAGGTACTTCTCCTGGAGCCAGATCAACGACATTACCATCTAGGGCTACGTGATAAGCAAAGGCGTTATGATTAAATTGGTGCTCTCCTCCAGAGTTATCTGCATCTACAAATATCTCTAGGCAGTCATCATTCCACCATTGTGTTAAGGGATCCTTATGCACATCATAAATTACATCATCTACAATTTCTGCTAGCAGATATAATCCTTCTGGTGTCCAACTTAACTTATATCTGCCAGAAAAATCCTGAGCTGTATAGCGTTTGCCTATCCATTTTTGATTCAAGGGCTGCCACGCTACTTGTGCCCAGATAGGGTCATTGTCTTTCCCATCTATTGTTGGAGCTATCGTATCTTTACTAACTTCTCTAATCTGGTGATCTGTTTTAAATGGAGCAATTGTAGTATTCTCTTGGCAACTCCATAAAATAGTAATGAGAAGATAACAACAGATTTTTTTCATGTATTTAAAATGCGCTTTTTATTGGGACATAAAAATACGAGAAAATACTCAGAGCAATGCATTGTATTGATACAGTATTGAATAAAAAAAGGCAAGATTTTCACCTTACCTTTCATAAGATTTATTAAAGCGGGCTTATTGCTTTATCACTCTTTTCGTTATTGTTCCTGTTGGTGTAGTTATTTG
>CAZXMY010000089.1:0-8118 GCA_964641325.1 uncultured Flavobacteriaceae bacterium
TAGGTTGGTTTGTGCATGTTTCATCATAGGTTTGGGATTTTGTAATCCCGTCATATTTAGTTATTATCTTTCGACTATAGGTACTGCCATTTGCTCTTTGTCCTATATAGTATTCATAACTACTTGTTTCTGGTAGCTCATCTTTTAAGGTTGTTTTAACTTCTGTGCCATAATGAAAATCATCAATCTCTCCAGACTCTTTATAATACTTATTGTACTTGTATTCTTTAATTTCACTGCTATCTCTAGAGATTATTTTTGAAATGAAATTAGAATTGTCTTGATAGAACATATAGCGCGCATCTATAGGTTCTCCCTTAAAACGAACAGGGTTATATATGGTCTGTGTCATATTATGTTTCTTATCATAAACAAATTCATAATGATAGCCACCCGTGTCTTTGCTAGAGATTAAATTGTCGTTTTCATATGTAAAAATTGCCTCCTTTTCTTCATCATTTAGAGTATAATTAATTTGCTCTATGTATCCTTTGCTAGTCGTTTTAAAATCAATGACGAGTCCGTTTTTTTGTCTAAGTTGTGCTACTTTGTTATTCTTAAAAATGATTTCTGTGTAATAGCCATTCTTAAGTTCATATTTTACCATATGCCCTTTTAAATCAAAATATTCTTTCTCTCCGGAACTATTTGTTCTGATAAATTGATTGTTTTCAAAAACCAGTTGCTGATCTCCTCTGTTAAAGGATTGCCAGCTTATACCTTCTGGAATATCAATATTAGGTTCTATATAATTTTTCTTTAAATATTTTTCATAAGCAGCAAAGCGCTCATTTGTAGATGTATATTTCTCTGTTTGCTTTGCAATTAGGGTAGGTGTATTAGATAAAATATCGTTATCAATCTCCACATCTATTATAAGGTCTATCATTTCTTCTGCTAGAAGATCATCCTGTAAGGCAGAGGTAAACACATTAATGCCTCCAGCGCCATATTCCTTAACCTTCACATTTCCATCAGGATAGTAGACTAGTTTTGTCTCTAATCTACTTCCCCATCCATACCCAAACCAACCTATCTCATTAGATTTAGAATTATAGGTACGTTGTATTTTTCCTATAGCTCCTTGAGTTCCTGCAAATTTTGCATCTGTATAAGAAACATAAAAATTACCATTTTTTATATTCACTTGTGCGTCGCTGCTTGAAATGAACAAGCAGGCTGCTATAATAATTAGTATTCTCATATCTTTTTAATTAAGGCTATTGCGTCCTTGCTATAATTTTTTAATAATCGCGACTCTGTAATAAATACTTTATTGATTTCTTCTCTTAACTTTTGAGCTTCAGGGATTTTGTCTTGAGCCGCTAGTAAAAGTAATTTTAGTGCTTTATCCGTCGAGGCATTTTCATTTATATACTCTGTATGAATATCTGTAGCTTTAGAAAGTTCATTAGTATCTATGAACAGTTTTATCTGGAGTATTTTATATTTTTTTAACCAACTCGCTTTGTTGGGAGTTACTGTTTCAAGGATTTTTATAGCTTGAGAAGCTTCACCAAAAAGGTATAATTCAAAAGCATATTTGTATGCAGATTCTTCGTTAGTCTCAAGCCTATAACTCGCTTCTAGAAGCTCTAACGCCTTTGTTAAATCATTATCGCGCTTTAAAAGACGCACCTTTCTGTATAGGGTAGATTGAAAGGTATTAATGTCGTACGCATATGGGTTTTCAACATGTGCTTGGTTGTAATGCGTAACCGCTTTTGTATATTGATTTAAATCTAGATAGGTGTACGCTAAACTGGCTGCTCCTTTAGTAAATGAAGGGTCAATGGCTATAGATTTTTCGTAGTAAGAGGCCGCTGTGATCTTATCATTTTGCTTATAAAATAAATCTCCCATTAGTTTTAAGTTTTCAGGGTTTTCTCCAGCGATTGTTATATATTTTTGAATTAACGTATTAGCCTCATTAGGTTTATCTTGGGACAAGTATATATCTGCCAGTTTTTGATAGGCATGTTTATAATAGGGATTCTTAACAAGCACGTTTTTGTATAGAGTAATGGCTCCTTCTATATCTTTAAGTTGAAACTGAGTAAACCTACCATAATTATATAATGCCTCTACTTTTCCAGGATTATTTTTTATTGCCAGTTCAAAAGCTGCACTTGCTCCTTCTTTTTTCTGGCTGTGTAAAAGATAACCAAGACCTGCATAAGACGACATATAATGAGGATTTATATATATAGCTTTGCGATATAGTTTTTCTGCTTCTTCTTTAGCTTCTTGCGATGGCTTACGTATCCTTAAATAATCTGCATATTCTGAAATTGCAGTTGCAAAATCAGGTTGTATTTCTAGAGCCTTTTTTAAATATAATTCTGGATCCAGATGCGTTATCTCATTATTTAAAATAAACGTACTATACCGTGTTAATGCTAAAGGGCTTTTTGGAAATTTCACGAGAGCCTGTTCATAGAGTTCTTGAGCCTGTTTTATATTTTCATTTTCACTCAATATGCCAGCAGCATTGGTATAAACAGTATACGATTTTACATTTTCTTGTATGAGCCGTTTATTAATTTCTAGAGCTTCTTTATTTTTTCCTATGTTATCAGCTATAGCTGCTATATTGATAAGTGGCGTCTGACTATCTGGATTTATCGCAATAGCATTTTCATAATATTGCTTTGCTCGAACATAATCATACTGGTTAAAATAGTTCGACCCTAAATTGTTTGTAGGATAAGACCAAGTAGGTATTAATTCAATAGCACTTTTATAATATTCTTCTGCAGTTTTATAGTCATTATTTTCATTAGCGAGTATACCTAAGGCGTTAAGTACGTAGGCTGCTCGAGGTTCTTTTTGTAATGCTTCTTTGAGTAAATTTTGTGCAATTTTATAGTTCCCAAAGTCTTCATTCCTTATATAAGAGTAGGCTTCCAGAAATAGAGCACTTACTTCAAGAGCTTTTCTAGTAGGATGATCACTATCCAATAGTTCTAAAGCCTGTCTCACGTTTTTTGATTCTTGCAAAAATTCATTACCTAGAGGCAAATCTTTGGGGCCGCTTATATATAAATTTATTAATCTATTTGCAGGAGATGTTAGCTTTCGCGAAAGCGCAAACCGCATACGACTCAATGCAACTGGATCTGCACTACCTTGCGCCTCAATGTTTTTTAGGATGGCAAATGCACTATTGTTGGAGCCTATAAGCAAGCCTTTTTTGAGCGCTTCATTAAATTCTTTTTGATCCCCTTTTAAGGCATTCACAACTTTATTAGTTGACCCAGAAGCGGTACGTACGTAGCGTAATGTGTCTCTGAGATAAATACTTTTTTCTTGGGCCATTAAGGCTATAGCTTTGTGTTTAGAAGATAGTTTTTTAAACACTTTACGTCGTATGCCAGATATCATAAAAGGCTCTTGCTGCTCCTGAGTTTCGGCAGCTACAGCCTCATAAACAAAATCATCTAACTCATTGTATTTTAGCTGATTATCCTGAGCGCCGACATCTGCAGCACCCATCATTCCCATAACCAGATAGTAGGTAAAAAAACCATGACCTATAGAGGCATCTTCTTGCGAGGTTTGTGTAGGAGCACAACTTAAAAGTTTTGTGGTATTCATAAAATTGTTACCATCACTTAGGGTAAGCATATTAGTTTTTGCTCCTTCTTCGTGTATAAAACCAGAATGGCATGCATCTAGAACCAGAATTACCTTTATAGAATTACTCGTTAAGGTATTAATGAATTTGTTAAGTGATGCTAGAGCTATAACTCCATCTGTACCACGATAGTTCCGACCGCCATTTACGTCATGCGCAAGTAAAAACCCTATTTTTTCTTCCTCTCTATTTACAACATCGCCATGTCCTGCAAAATAGATATATACCTCATCACCAGGTTTACTTACTGTAATGATTTCATCAATACCTTGATATATAGCTTGTGCATGAGCATCACTATTTTCTAAAAAAATGATATTCTCCTCTTTTAATTTATCTACGTTTAATAGGTAATCTTTAAAAAGTTGCGCATCATCATCTGCATAATTAAGATCTAAAGGATTGTGCTCATAGTCGGATATACCAATTATAAGGGCTCTTTTATTTCCTTTTACCGTTGTGCGCGTGTCCGTGCCACCGCCACCACGATTTGTAGTTTGCGCATAACTCTGCAGAAAAATAAAATAAATAAGAATAAAATAGAATAGCCGCATCTTACTAATTCAAATCAAATAACGAAAACGAAATACCAAAATAGAAACCGGTTTCATAAACAGTATTAGTAAATCCTTCTAAATCATTTCCAATGGCCAGATCTCCTTCTTGAAGTCCATTAGTCAATTCTTCAACGGGTCCAAAGGCAATGCCTCCAGAAAAGGAGAATCTATTTTCATTACCAAAAAAGAGGGAAGGACCTAATAAAAAGTTTACACCGCTAACATTATCTGCAATAGGTATAGAAAGTCCAAAACTGCCTCCTATATTAAAATTTTCTCCTAGAATAGGGTAAAAGTTAATCATAGTACTTAGGTTAGGTACAAAATTATCATTAGGTGAAGAAGCAATTAGGCCTTCTTGGTCAATAAAAAAATCTTTTGAAGAATTTTTAAAATTGTTAAGGGTAAGCGCAACCCCAGTATTTATCTTAAAACCACCTTTAGCTTTCACTGGTATACTGCGCACTTTTATGGGTACTTCGTTATCTCCAATTGCTTGTTCATTTTTTGGGAAAAATTTAATTTCTACAGAAGCTTTATCAGAGTTAACTCTATAATCATATACTTGTTTAAAAGTAGCTGCCTCCAAACTAGAAAATAAATCTGTTACCTCGTTTGCTTCGTTAGCATTAAATTCTGTAAAACTGCGTAAGGCTCTCGTTATTGTGGCTCCACGAGAAAGTCCTTCTTCACTAGAATTAAGCGCTGCATTTAATTTTTCTGAATCACTTCTAATTAAGCTTTCTAAGGTCTCTAAGAAAAAATATATGTTGTCCTCAGGGTCTGGTAATCTAGTGTCGTCATATAAAGATGCTAGGTATTTGACATTCTGGATAATTTCATCTTTAGTGAGGTTAGGATTGCGCATGTCACTTAATAATGACGTCTTTAATGCACGTAGATTTATAGTTAGTTTCTCTAGATTTTCAGTTATCGTACTGCCTCCTCTAGCGCCATCATTAGCCAAGCCTATTAACCCATTTGTGGGCAACTCTGGAACGTTAGGAGCGAGAGAACCTCCACTAATATTTTGAATATTACCTAATAATCCTGCAAAATTAAATCCGCCACCACTCTCATGCAAACGCTCTTCTTCTACCGAAGTATCTATAGATAGCGCAAATGGATTTACATCTTCAACCTCTATCGTTAAGATACTACCCCGTTTGAGAGAAGCATTACTTATGGTATCTATAATCTTGTTGGTATCGTCTAATTCAAAATATAAAAGTTGATCATTTTGATAATTATACTTAGCAAGGTATTTTTTTTGCGCTACTGCTGTAATGCTTAAAAGAAGGCATGCGAACAGCATAGTGAATCTTAAAGAGTTCATATTTTAGTTAATTGAGTTTGAAGAAAGAAAAGAACTTTTTTTAGCTGGTTAAAACACTAAGTAATTCTCTCTCATTATTAAATTTAAAAGTTACAAAATTATTTTATTTAGAGGCTTTATGCCATAATGATGCCAGAAATTATTTTGGAGTCTACAAATGGGTAAATTAAGTTATGATAAATGGCAATTCAAGCAAGATTGGAACTACTTCCCAATACAGAAATTAGCAAAGATATTTCCTAGTAATTCGTCATTAGTGACTTGTCCTGTAATCTCTCCAAAATGATATAACGCTTCTCTAATATCAATAGCCATTAAGTCTCCAGAAAGTCCTGAATCTAGGCCGTATTGCACCTTTTCTATTTCTTCTAAGGCTTTGAGAAGTGCATCATAATGACGGCTGTTTGTAACAATAGTTTCATCATTGCGCAAGGCACCAGTATTTACAAAGTCTAGTAATTTTGCTTTAAGCGTGTCTACACCTGTATTTTTTTTGGCAGATAGCAGATGGAGATTGTCGATTTTAGATTGGAGTTTTTTAATTTCAGATGCTTCTAAAGTATCTATTTTATTAGCCACTATAACCAATGGTTTTAACGGAAACTGATTCTTTATCTTTTCAATCTCCAATATCATTTCCTTATATTTCTCTCCCTCTGGGAGAGATGCCGAAGGCAGAGAGCGTTTCTCTGGGAGAGATGCCCCAAGTGCAGAGCCGGAAGCATCAAATAAGTACAGGACTACTTGCGCTTGTTTTATCTTCTCAAAGGTTTTTTGTATGCCTAGGCCTTCTACTACATCTTTTGTCTCTCTAATTCCTGCGGTATCTATAAATCGAAACCCAATACCTCCTATAGATAGCTCGTCTTCTATGGTATCACGCGTAGTTCCTGCAATATCAGAAACGATAGCTCTCTCCTCATTAAGCAATGCATTGAGTAGGGTAGACTTGCCTACATTAGGTTCGCCTACAATGGCAACAGGAATACCATTTTTGATCACATTACCCGTAGCAAAAGAGTCTATAAGGCGCTTCAAAACCTTTGTAATTCTGGAAATGAGTGCTTTAAACTGTGTGCGATCGGCAAATTCTACATCTTCTTCGGAGAAATCCAATTCAAGTTCGATGAGTGAGGCAAAATTGAGTAGTTCTTGACGTAGCTCTGCAATTTCATTAGAAAAACCACCACGCATTTGCTGCATCGCAATTTTATGTGCAGCTTGGTTATCACTTGCAATAAGATCGGCTACGGCTTCTGCTTGTGAGAGATCCATTTTGCCATTAATAAAAGATCTAAGCGTAAACTCGCCGGGTTGTGCCATGCGGCAGCCTTTTCGCGTAAGCAATTGCAATATTTCCTGTTGTATGTATGGTGAACCGTGACAAGAAATCTCTACGGTAGGCTCGCCAGTATAGGAGTTTGTACCTTTAAAAAGCGAAACCAGTACCTCGTCAAGCGTTCTGTCGCCATCTACAATATGTCCAAGATGTATGGTATGCGTTTTCTGTTGAGAAAGAATTTTACCGCTTACAGAAGTAAATAAATCCGAGCATATGGAAATCGCCTGCTGCCCCGAAACTCTAATTACAGCAATCGCTCCCGCACCCGCAGGGCTCGCTAAAGCCACAATCGTATCTTCTAAATTCATTACAGCAAAATTAAGCAAACTTGTAACAACTTATCACAAATGTATACCTATATAGTATCAATCATAAACAACAAAATCATGCACATCGTTAACAACCCCATCGCAGTACGAGAAGATAGACAGCTTCTTGCGCTCACACATTTATCACAATTATTAGATTACATCACAGGTTTTGGCGGATTTATCGTACCGCTCATACTATGGTTAGTAAATAAAGACCGGGTGATGGATATGGATATACACGGGAAATCTATACTCAATTTCCAGATTAGCATATTTCTTTATTGCTTGTTGAGTATTCCTTTAATTTTCTTATTCGGATTGGGAGTAATCACTTTACTCATAATAGCGGCACTCGCTTTTGTATTACCTATTATTAATGCGATTAAAGCTAGTAATGGCGAGGCACCTAATTACTATATTTCGATTCCGTTTTTCTCGTAAGTATAGGAGATTTTAAACCTCGAGACTACGCTAGAAGGGGCAAATTAATTTTTAGAGACTGGATTGCGTTTCCAGTTTGAATTTAGAATTCGATTTCAATTCCGAAGATATTTCCTGTCCATCCAGAAAGTACCAAAAGGAATGATAGAACATAGCAGTACGATACCTAGAGTTTTGGTATTCCATTTGCGTTCTGACTTCATTAGTATTGCCAGAACGATATACGCTATAAAAAGAAAACCGTGCGCCATCCCAATCACCTTATTAGGGGCACCGTTGTCCCAAATATATTTGAGAGGCATTGTAACAAATAGGATAAGGAGATAGGAAACTCCTTCTAGAAAACTGGCAATTCTAAAGGTTTTAAGCATGTGAAAGGATTTGCAGCAAAGATACTTTTAAGGGAATTATTTCAAGCGAATTTTATGGATATTTTCACGCTCCTGCCTGCCGGCGAGGCAGGTTCGCGAAATTGTATTGGTTAGTGTATAGAC
>CAZXMY010000090.1:0-8106 GCA_964641325.1 uncultured Flavobacteriaceae bacterium
CAAGAACCCTTGTATTTTTTTATGCTTTTCTTTGTCATTCTTTAAATTTTTTCCAGATAATGGCTGATCAGACAGGCAGAAACTATTTCTAACCCATACAAGTTTACCGCCTTTTGCACGAACACGATATTCAAGTGTAATAAAACCACCGCTTCTTAAATTCCTAAAGGCATTCAACAATGTTTTTCTATCTTCTGGAACAATATGCTCAAGCAAAAAACCTTTAGCCAACCATTCCTGTGCAGGAATAGAAGTAATTGAAGAAATCTGCGGCCCAATATAAGTAAAACAATTTTGATTTAAATCAGCGTTCCATGGACATACATTTGTAGATTCAATCAAATGCTTTAATTGACGATCATGATTATCCGTATGCATCGTTTTTGTTGCTAAATCATTTTTTAAACGAATACATATAAAACTTTAAACATTTAAAATTAGACTTTAAAAAAAGAAACCATGAAAAAATTTATATACACTTTGATGGCGGCAAGCACACTATTTTTTGCCAGCTGTAATTCTGACGACGACAACGGCGCAATAAGTGAAACCCCAGCAGCTGAAACCCCAGATGCTGCAAACCTATTACTCTCTAGTATCGCTGCAGATGGAGGTACACCCTTTGATGTAGATAATCCAGCACTAAGCTTTACTCCTGCGCAGAATGTCTTTTTACCTAGTATATTAGGAATTGATTTTCGTATTGACCGAGATATAGTACCACAAGGTCCTACGGCAAGATTTCCAATGTTTCAAGGCTGGGAAACACTCCCTAGTGGCCAGAGAAGAGAAGGATATTACGTTATTACCGAAGCTTCAGATCAAGATCTAGCTAGAGAACTAGGTGTGATATATGCTCCTAGAATGGCCGAAGCCATTGGATCTGGTGGTGAGCAAAACTCAGAATGGACAGAAGACGGAAGATTAATTTTTGAAGGATCTGTAGATTTTTCTCCTACACGATCACTTACTCCAGGTGCAGAGTCAAGTGACGGAGCCTTAGTTGGATTTCCTCCAGCAGCAGTTAACCCAGGAGCTATAGCAGATGCTAACTGGTCTTCATATGTAGTATTACCAGGAACTGACATTGTAATAAATGCACAACTAGTTGCAAACAATACAGGAATACACGATAGAATTCCTAATCCTAATGGTAATAGTCAAGAAGACGAGGATGATCTTAATAATCCTAATCTAGCTATAGACCAAGCATCTGTTGTATTACAATTATTAGACGGATGGCACGATGGTGACCCATATTACTTTCATATCGTAACAGATACATCTGATCCAGGACCTGCAACTATAGAATTAGGAGTTTACGCACCTAGATTAAATAACTTACCAACTTTTGGATTATTCCCAGGTGGCTCAATGCTTCCTTTTAGCCCAACAGCAAACGGAAGAACGTTTGATAACGGAGATGGTTTAGGAGTACAAGGTCTTAACTCGGCATCTTTGAGTGATCGTCAAGTACAAGATCCTACTAATACATTCCCAATAGACCCTAGTGACACACGATATGCACCTATGTGGGACGCTCATATCACTGAGTTTACAATACCAGAAGCAGAGCGTCCAATCTTAACAAGTTTTGGTCAAATTAATGATCTTCTTGACCAAGGAATCCTTATCCCTTTTAGAGGTAACCTAAATGATAGCCCGCTCGATAATGTACTTTCTAATACACTTACAGCAACAGGAGCTATAATTAACTGTCCTGTTATCACACAGCCTAATGCAAGTGTAATAGGCACACAAATAGGATCTCCTAGAAACCAATAATTACGTACTTCTAGTAAGTAATTAGAGTTGAATGTTTGATTTTTAAGAGGCTGCCCGAGAGGGCAGCTTTACCTGTTAGGTTATCTCACAACCTTTAAACCCGTATTAAGCAATAGAACTTAGTGATGTGGGTTTAAACGTGCTGGTCAATCAAAATCACATTCCCATCTGGATCTTGCACCATAAAACTGCCTTTTCCTGAGGTGGTTTCATCTACTTCGGTTGTTAGGGCAATGTCGTTGCTCTTTAAATGCTTTTGTATATCGCGTACATCGTCAAAAGGCTCCACTTTTTGTGCACTTTCATCCCATCCAGGATTAAAGGTTAGGATATTTCCCTCAAACATTCCTTGAAAAAGACCCACTAAGGCATTTCCATTTTTCATAATCAGGTAGTTATGTTCTATACTTCCTGCAAATTGAGAGAAGCCCAAGGTTTCATAAAACGTTTTTGAAGTCGCAAGATTCTTTACACTCAGACTTGCAGAAAAAGCACCAAGTTTCATAATACAGAATTTTAGGTTTTTCTAAAGATAGGAATCCTCAGTTCAATACAAAAACAAAGTCTAAAAGAAGGACGACTTGCGCTACAAAAACAAGGGTATTGAGTTTTTCCCTTCGTTTAATTCCTAGTACTAATACTATTATCGCCAACACAGGTATGATACATCCCGTCATCCATCTAAAGGAAAATTTTTCACTCTGTCCCGTATCTAGATTTGTAACCCTATTTACCTCATTAAAAAGTAAAGATATTTCAAAATTGAGTGTATGATCTTTTTCTGTGGCATCACCAAAATCCTCAGAAACAGGAATTGTATAATCTCCTGCGGTAATGTGTGTAGAATAATAATAATTGCGTCCCGTACTTTGTCTATTCTCTAGCCTATTCCTTATTGAATCTACTTGGTGGGTAATTGTTTGGCTGGAAAATTCAAAATCTGCAAGGATCGCCATTGCAACCCCTATTAGTACAATCATAAACACGAATTGCACTTTACTAAATAGAAGTTCCTTGTCCATTTTAATCTACAATTTCCATTTTCTTGAGTAGGAAACTTGCATTCATATTTTCGCAAACCCCTTTTTTAAGAGTGTAATCAAAAAAGAGCTCATCATCTACAATGCGTGCATCAAAAAAGTAATTCTTTACTGGTGCTAACTCCTCTGCTGCTCTGGTAAGACTAAGGTCATGCGTAGCAATAATTCCTGTAGACTTAGACGCTACTAACTTGTCTACAAATTTTCTCGATCCTAGCGCTTTATCCGTGCTATTAGTGCCCTTTAAAATCTCATCTAAAATGATAAAATATCGATCGTTCTTAATCTCGTCAACAATAAATTTTAGTCGTTTTAACTCACTAAAAAAGTAACTCTCATCATCTGTAAGGCTATCTGTAGTGCGCATACTGGTTATGAGTTTAATAGGTTGATAGCTCACCTTTTCTGCGGCCAAGGGCAATCCCATATTACCCATTACAATTTGCAAAGCTACCGTTCTTAAAAATGTACTTTTACCTGCCATATTCGCTCCCGTAACTATAAAAAATTGTTCGCTACCAATAGTAATATCACTAGAAATAGCGACTTCTGGATCGAGCAAAGGATGGATCGCTTTTGTGCTGCGCAGCGTGTTTCCTTGAGCAACAATTTCTGGAAACTGATAGCTCGGATGATTAAAAGCATAATTCCCAAGACTATTATAGGCATCAAAAAACGCAATAGTCTCAAACCAAACACCTACTTCATTTTTATGTGCTGCAATCCACTGTTCTATCTTATGCGTAATCAAAATATCCCTTAGAAAAAATCCATTTACAAAAATGGCAACGAGAACATTGTTACGCTGATCTAGCGCATCCAAGAGTTTTGAAAATTTCCTAAGTTTTCCAGAAGTAGATGATACGGTGTTAATGATTTCAGTGCGCTTTCGCGAAAGCAAAACACTATTCATTTCCTGATCCTCTATGCAGGCTATAAGCTTAGAATACTGATCAAAAGTGCTCTGCACCTTACCCACCGTATTAGACAGCTTACCTATTTTACCCATAAACCTGCTCGAAATGAGCAGCCCTAAAACAAAAATTGCAAACACCACAAAACCTGAGATAAACTGAAAATAATAGGCTATAAAACCAAGAAGTGTCACCGCCGAAAACCCGTAAGACAAAGCCTTTGAGAAAGCAGGTGTAAAAGTAGTGTAGTTCTCTAACCATTGGGTAACCGTTGTGGCAGAAGCTTCAGTTTTTACGAGTGTCGCAATAGACCAAAATCGCTGTCTCCAGGTGGCCAGCATACTTAATTCTCGAATCGCTTCTTGCTTTTCTAGTATGCCTGTAATATCGTTTGCCAAAAATGCATCTGCCAAAACATTTGTCCCACTTGCCAACGCCGTCCTATTGAGATATTGAAAAAAGGATCCTCTTCCAAAAAGGTCAATATCCTGACTGTATTCGTGCACTGGATTATTATAACTCGCTCCATCCGGCAAGTCGTGAAAATCTCTATTGAGAACACGCAGTTCGCGTTGGTTATAATCAAGCAAAGCATTGGTCAAATCTTTTTGATATCTAAGCTTAGAATGTCTCGAAACCAGAAACAAAAAAACACTAATTCCTACAAGTGCAAAAGGTATGAGCACCTGTAAATTCCCCCACAAAAAATAAATTCCCGAGGCAATTCCCAAAAACACCAAAAGTCGGATGGTGCTCGACACATTTAATTTTTGCTTTATGGCAGCAAGTTCAAGGGTGTGCTGTTCTCGTTTTGTGGTGTAAAATTGCTTTGGACTATCGTTCATAAAACGGGTTACTGGACTTTAAAGTATATGTCTATAAATAGTGGTGCAAGTTACAATTGCTCCAGTTCTGCGCGAAGTTTTTTAGTCATTTTTGACACGACTAGATCATAAGAGTGATCTATAAGCTCTATAGTAAGCTGTGGCGGCACTTCCTGTAAGATGACCGTATTCCAATGTAGTTTACTCATATGAAAGGCTCCGGTTATCGCTCCGTCATACTCCTCTCGAAGCATTGCAGATCGCTCTGGATCGCATTTTAAATTGACAGCGGCAGGAATCCGATCCAAACCTGTTAACGCAAACATTTTGCCCATAACCTTAAAAACCAAGGTGGTCTCATCAAAAGGAAATGACTCTGTCACTCCTTTTTTTGTAATACAATATTCTCTTAAGGCTTCTATATGCATAGGTTAATTGACTAAATATGCGACTAGCGGTTTATTACCATCATAAATCACTACTCTACTAGTGCGACTTCTGGCGCGTATTGTAAAGGACACGGCATCTCCTTCACGCATCTCTTCTGCCTCTCGTAGCACGCCATCATCAAAAGTATACAGCAAGGTTTTTTCTGGTTTGAAGTTAAGGCTTACTACCATTCCGTTTTTGAGGTCCTTATATTTTATGATTCCCTTTTTAGGTGTAATAGCATCTAGCTTTATATCTTCTGGAATAACTAATGGCCATTGCGAAAAAGCTTCTCTGGATACTGGATTGTCCACATAAGCATCATCAAAAATTGCTGGATAATGTGTTTTTAAAAAATGATCGGGTCGCACTTCATAATAGGCGTAAGAAGGCTCTTTATGAAAACTTTCAATGTATTTTCCTGCTCCCCAAGTGGGATCCATAATTATCGGTTTATTATTTACAATAGCAATGATCCACATATGATTTTTACTAAAAGGTCGTCCAATATCTGTCACATCTCGCTTTACATCGCCACGCACTACATAAGCGTTAATCTCTAATTCTTCGCAAATACGTTCTAGAGCTAAGGCATATCCCTCGCAAACCGCCTTTTTGTCATAAATGGTTCTCTTTATGATATCTTCTCTAGTACTTGCAAGTTTAGCATCGCGCTCTGCAAGTATCCTATATTGAAATTGATAGGTGAGATACTCGTCTGGATCATAAGCGATATTGCGAATCACCCATGTATAAGCCGCCCTTAACTGATCTTGCGGCTTAGAAAAGTCCTTTTTGATTTGGTTAGAAATTTCTTGAGTAGTTCTAAACTGGTCGGAATAAAATGTTGCAATGGCATCTACTTTACTATAATCATATTCTTGACCCCAAGAAAATGTCTTTATGGTTATTAGGAGTACAAGTACAAAAAGTAATCTCATCTAACTGTTTAATTTGAGAGCTTGGATATCTTTATTTTCTAGAGCCGTATAATCCAATTTCCATCCGATGGTAATGAACTTGCGTCTGTTAAATTTTCGCGCCAAGCGATCATATAAAAAATATGCGGCAATACCTCCAAGAGCGAGACCTAAAAATAAGAATTCCATAATAGTAAAAATACCAAATTACAAACTGACATTTTCAAAAGCTATGCCAGATGTATTATTCTATGGCATAAAGTACGGGTTTACTAGGGCTTGCATCATTTTCAAAAGAAGCAATTTGTAAATTGAGTAGATAGCTTCCGTCATTAATACTATGTGGCACATAAATCATTTCGGTTATAGTCGCATCTAACCTTGGTTTTTCTGGTAAGTTCCAAAAGGCGTGATGTGATAATAAATATCCATCGTCTTTTTCTGGATCTACACTAGGAAGATCTATAAGGACATGTTTGATCCCCAATTGACGTAGTTGTTTCATCCCACTTTCTGAAATAAATGGCCAATTTGTATGCGACCAATTTTTAGTTTTTTTGTCTCGAGTATTAGGTATTGTCCTTATGACAAGGGCTTCTGGCTTCTTGCCATCCAATAAATAGAGTAATTGCTTACGCGAAATCACAAACTGCTCTCCTCTTACCTCTGGTGCCACTGTTATTAACTCTGCAATAAAGAAAAACTGGGTAAGACAGGCATTAATACTATGTATTTTTTCTGTAATATGTCCTGCTGTTTCTGTGTGCGTGCCGTGCGCATGCGGATTAAAAGTTATGGTATTGAAATTAACATCACCTCCTTTTTTTACATTCCCTATCCAATCTTCGGTTTGCACAGGAGTAATCGTTAAAGGATCTATATACCACGCCAGGGGATTTTTCTTTGCACTTAACGGTATAGATATATCCAAAGGTTTAGATAAATCTACTGTAAAGGTTTTCTTTTTATGAGTGATGGTAGCTTTCATGGAGTCCCTAAGTTAACCAAAAATAAATCTGCCGCAATCCCATCACTTAAAAATTTACCTTTCTTAGATACGACAAGATAATCACCTTCTTGAAAAAGCAACTGTTCTTCTATATGAGGTTGGGCTTGGGTAAGGAGATAGTCGTAATAGGTTTTGCCAAAAACTTCTTGCACTTCTTGTAAAGAAATCCCCTTTGCCGTGCGCAATCGGGTCATTACATATTCGTTATAACGATCTGTTTTGCTTAATGCTTCAACATCTTGAGGTAATTCTCCAGCTAAAATGGCCTTGATATATTTAGGATTATTGCTCACATTCCAGGCACGTCTCTTACCATCATAACTATGGGCGCCAGGACCAATCCCTATATAGCTTTTACCTTCCCAATAGGCGGTATTATTGCGCGAGTGGTATCCTGGTTTTCCAAAATTGCTAAACTCATAATTCTCATAGCCTGCAGCCTCCATTTTCTCCACAAGAATACTATGATGTTCGTGCGCAACCTCATCTTGTACAGGTGAAATAATACCTTTTTTTATAAAATTTTCTAAAGCCGTTTTGGGTTCGACAGTTAAGGTATAAGCAGAGATATGAGGCACTCCTAGAGCTATGGCTTTTTCTATATTTTCTATCCAGCGCGCATTGCTCATTCCGGGAATTCCATAAATAAGATCGAGGGAACTGTTTTTAAAATGCTTTCGCGAAAGCAAAATACTATCAACCGCTTCTTGTGCATTGTGCGCTCGGTTCATTAACTTTAAATCTTCTTCAAAAAAAGACTGCACACCTATGCTTAATCTGTTAATGAGTGAATGATGTAATGACGTAATTTTTTTAATAGATAAATCATCGGGATTTGCTTCTAAAGTGATTTCGGGATGAGATGAAACCGTATAATTTTCATATACAGCTTGAACAAGCGTATTGATTTCTGAAATTTCTAAAACTGAAGGTGTACCGCCTCCAAAATAGATACAATCAACCACTTTCTCACTAAACTCAGCTTTGCGCATCACTATTTCCTGTAAAAGCGCCTGTACCATCTCTTCTTTCTTACCCATAGACGTCGAGAAGTGAAAATCACAGTAGTGACACGCTTGCTTACAAAATGGAATATGGATGTAAATGGATGCCAAATGTATAGGTGTTAGGGTGTTAAGTGTTAAGTGTTAAGTGTTAAGTGTTAAGTGTTAAGTGTTAAGTGTT
>CAZXMY010000091.1:0-8102 GCA_964641325.1 uncultured Flavobacteriaceae bacterium
GGTCTCTATAAAGAGTTTTCTTTTTTCAAAAATGGGATTTCCGTATTGACACAATTGCTCATTGTACACATTTAAGGTGTCTTGGTCAAAAGTATTATTTGCGGCAAAATATTTTAGTAAAGCATTGCGCTGGCTCAGCGTTTTAGAATATTGTAATAGATCTGCCAAGTAGGATTTGTCGCTTTGTGAGATCACACCGTCCATAAACTTTCGGCGCGTGTCACTTCCCTCGGTAATAAGGTCTCTGTCTGAAGGAGAAATGATGACTAGAGGTAAAAACCCAATGTGATCTGCTAAGCGCTCATAGATTTTTCCGTTACGTTTTATAACTTTTTTCTGCCCCTTTTTTGCACTTACGAGTACTTTTTCATCGCGATTTTCCTTTTCGTAATTTCCGTCTACCACAAAAAAATCGGTACCGTGATGTATATTTTGGCTCGTAATAGGGTTGAAATAACTTTTCCCAAAACTCAAGTGGTAAATAGAGTCCAGTACATTGGTTTTACCTACACCATTATTACCTACAAAACAGTTAATTTTAGCATCAAAATCAAAGGATTTGGACACAAAGTTCTTGTAATTAATAAGCGATAGGGATTTTAAGATCATAGGAAAGTATTGAGAGTACGCTTTCGCGAAAGCGAGCTCGCGAGATTCACAACCATTAGGAGAGCGAAGCGATAAAGCGTAACAAGTCTCATCATCAGATGCAAATATCGAAAATTAAGGGCTTTTTTCCCTTTCATAGTTGAATAAAAATTATATTTTTGCGCCACTAATGACAGAACCATATGGCAACGTATAAGAAAAGAGGACATAAGCCTAAAGTAAAAGAAGCTAAGGAATTAGTGGACGAGCTTGCAGGAGCAGAAGATAGTACAACCGCAGAGGTTTTTGCCTCACTGGATGAGCGCGCAAATAAAACCGAAGAATGGGTTGAGAAAAACCAAAAAGGAATCTTAGGTGTAATTATTGGATTACTAGTTCTTGTGTTATTGTATATGGCATATACTAGATTCATTGCAGAACCTAAGGAAAAAGAGGCGGCAAACGAACTTACACTAGCTCAAGAAAGCTTTACAACAGCTTTGGAAACGACAAACACTGCCGTGCAGGATTCTCTGTATATGGTAGCTCTAGAAGGTAAAAATGGTAAGTACGGTTTATTAGAAATCGCTTCGAATTATGGAGGTACAAAAGCAGGTAACTTAGCAAACTATTATGCGGGTATGTCGTATCTCGCTGTTAAGGATTACGGAAAGGCTATTAGTCATCTTGAAGATTTCTCTGCAGATGATATGATGCTGGCACCACTTGCAAAAGGAGCTATAGGAGATTGTTTTATGCAATTAGGACAAGCAGGAGATGCACTAGGAGAATATGAAAAAGCATTAAAGCTTAATACAAACGATTTTACAACGCCCCGTTTCTTATTTAAGGCTGGCGTTACTGCAATAGATACTGGAGATTATGCTAAAGCTATCCAATATCTCACGCGTATTAAAGATGAGTTTAGTAACTCTGAGTACGCCAAGCAAGTAGACCTTTATCTAGGAAAAGCGCAAGCGGCTCAATAACACATATTGCTTACGTATGGCAACAGCAGGAAACAATTTATCTGCTTATGACAAAGCTACAATCCCAAACGCGAAGAACTTTCGGTTTGGGATTGTTGTTTCTGAGTGGAATAGTAACATAACACAAGGCTTGTTTCAAGGCGCTTTTGATGCCTTACTGGATTGTGGTGCCATAAAGGAAAATATCGTGCGCTGGAATGTACCGGGTGCTTTTGAACTGGTATACGGCTGCAAGAAAATGACACAGATCTTTGAGATGCTAGATGCTGTAATTGCTATAGGAACTGTAATACAAGGCGAGACTAAGCACTTTGATTTTGTATGTGAAGGTGTTACGCAAGGCATTAAAGACTTAAATGTGCAAGGAGATATTCCTGTCATCTTTTGTGTACTTACCGATAATACCATGCAACAATCTATAGATCGTAGTGGAGGTAAACACGGTAATAAAGGTACAGAAGCTGCCATCGCTGCTATAAAAATGGCACAACTTAAAAAGGACGCCAAGTTCTAATTTCTCTTCATATTTACTTTTCCAAACTCAAAAAACGGCAAGCTTTTTGCCTTCAAAAAGTGTATATTTGAAAAGCAAGAGTTATGGGAATAGTTAAGCGTACAAACAAGAAATACGATTATAAACCTCGTTATTATTCAAGTGATAAAGAAGGGAGCCCTTTTAAGATGGGTAATCGTTTTGATGCATATAGAACGACTATAGGTAGTACAGGAGGCGTAAAGAAACGTCTTACTACAGCTTGGGATGATTTACAAGCTTCTAAGGGCAAAGGAGTAAATAAAATAATCTTATTAATTATCGCTATTCTCATTCTATTATTTCTTTATATCATCGATTTTGATCTGTCTATTTTTGAAGGGTCAAAAATTATCGATTTAGACTAATGGCAGACATTATTAAGCTTTTACCAGATCACGTTGCAAATCAGATTGCGGCGGGAGAAGTCGTACAACGACCAGCCTCTGTAGTGAAAGAATTGTTAGAAAACGCCATAGATGCGGGATCCCAAAGCATAAAACTTATTGTAAAGGATGCTGGTAAAACGCTCATCCAGATTATAGATGATGGCAAAGGGATGTCTGATACCGATGCCCGTATGAGTTTTGAGCGCCATGCGACGTCAAAAATCACTAATGCAGACGATCTTTTTAACCTCAATACAAAAGGATTTAGAGGAGAAGCCTTAGCGTCTATCGCTGCCGTAGCGCACGTAGATTTAAAAACAAGACCCGAAGGTGAAGATCTAGGATCACAGATTGTTATAGAAGGGAGCAAGATTAAAGAGCAAATCCCTTGTGCTTGTCCTAAAGGAACCTCAATAGCCGTAAAAAATCTCTTTTTTAATATACCTGCACGCCGGAATTTCTTAAAAAGCAATACGGTCGAGATGCGTCATATTATAGACGAATTTCAACGTGTGGCCTTAGCACATCCCGATATTGCGATGCAATTGTATCACAACGAGGGCGAATTGTTCCATCTCTCATCAGGCAATCTAAAACAGCGTATTGTCGCGATTTTTGGAGGAAAGACTAATGAGAAGCTAGTTCCCGTAAACGAAGAGACAGATATCGTGAAGATAGGTGGCTTTGTGGTTAAACCCGAGTTTGCAAAGAAGACAAGAGGAGAGCAATTCTTTTTTGTGAATAATAGATTTATCAAAAGTGCGTATCTCAATCACGCTGTTTCTGCCGCTTTTGAGGGCCTACTGCCAGATAGAGCACGTGCAAGTTATTTCTTGTATTTGGAAGTAAATCCGGGAAGTATAGATATTAATATCCACCCTACAAAAACAGAGATTAAATTTGACGATGAGCACGCGCTGTATGCGATGCTTAGAAGCACGGTAAAGCATAGTCTGGGGCAGTTTAATATTGCGCCGGTATTAGATTTTGAAAGAGATCAATCGCTAGATACGCCCTATAATTATAAAGATAAGTTTGCTGCCACGCCTCAGATTAGTGTGGATCGCACCTTTAATCCATTTGAGAATGTGGCACCTCCTAAAAAAGGGGCGGTGCGACCCGATTATGAGAAACAGGACACTCAAGGCTGGGAGCAGTTGTATGAGGGTCTTCGCAAAGAACCCACGCAAGGAGAAGGAAGCAAAGTGACTTTTGAGAGTGAAGAGGTTACAGGTAGCTTATTTAAGGGAGGAGATCACGCTTTCGCGAAAGCAGATGCCACCACTTATCAACTTCAAAATAAATATATCGTTACTACGATTAAAAGCGGTATGGTTGTGATTCATCAACATAGAGCACATCAACGGGTGCTTTATGAGGAGTTATTAAAGAATATTACTCTGGAGTCTTCTGTAAGTCAGCAGTTGTTGTTTCCGCTCATTCTTTCTTTTAGTGCTAATGAACTTGCGGTTTTTTTACAGCTCAAGGAAGGCTTAGAAAATACAGGTTTTGTTTTTGGTACCATGAAGGAAGAAACCTTAGAAGTAACAGGAATTCCTACAGCATTAACAGAGGCAGAGGTCCCTATTATTATAGAACAATTGCTAAGTGACTTGGAATATGAAGTGCCTGATGTAGGGTTTAGTCAGACGGATGTCTTGGCAAAAAGTATGGCAAAGAGTATGGCGGTAAAAAGTGGCGAACCCTTAGATGTAGTTTCTAGAGAACATCTCGTAAACAGCTTATTTGCTTGTAAAGAACCGTCTATTTCACCGGCTAATAAAACCACCTTTATCACTATAAGTAGTGATGAGCTAGAACGTAAATTTCAATAAGTATGGGGAGAATTACAGATACGGTAAAATTTATTATTATAATAAATGTTCTATTCTTTGTAGGAAGCATACTTACTAAAACTGAAGATTTATTTGCTATACATTATTTTGAAAATGATGCCTTTTATCCTTGGCAGATTTTGACACATATGTTTATGCATAGCCACACCTTTCTTCCTCATATTCTTTTTAATATGATAGGTGTTTGGATGTTTGGTTCGCCATTGGAGCAAGTTTGGGGGAAAAATAAATTCCTTTTCTTTTACCTATCAGCTGGTTTAGGAGCTTATATCCTTCCTTTAGCCTTTGATTATTTTTATATTCAAGAAACAATTAATCAGTTGGTTACTAATGGTTTTGATAAGAATTTAATTCTAAACACTTTAAATGAAGGGAATTATTATCCGGTTTGGGAGGAAATAGTCGGAAAGGCAGAATATGCAAAGTTCAGTAGAATTTTTTATGGCGGTTCTTTAGGAGCTTCTGGGGCTTTAATGGGAATTCTAGTTGCATTTGGATTTATGTTTCCGAACTCTAAACTGATGCTGATATTTTTGCCCATTCCCATGAAGGCAAAATATTTTATTCCATTATTACTCGCTTATGATATTATTTCTGGATTCACAGGTGGAACTTCATTATTTGGGGTAAGTGTAAATCATTGGGCGCATGTTGCTGGAGCTCTGACGGGTTTAGTTATTACTTTAATTTGGAAAAAAAACAGCTTTAACAATAAACGCTGGTATTAATATGACAAAGTCGTCCTTAGCCTATAAGTTTAAAACTTCTAATATCGCAATCAAGTTGATTGTGATTAATATTGGGGTATATCTTCTTTTTAATCTTATGCCCTGGTTACTGCAACTGGATATATGGCCCTTAAAAAAATACTTTGTGCTGCCTAATGCACCTTTCGAATTTATTACCCAGCCCTGGTCTTTACTATCCTATAGTTTTTTGCATGGTGGTTTGCGCCACTTATTATGGAATATGATAGGTATTTATTTTATATCACGTTTTATTCTTAACCTATTTACGGAGCGCCGTTTTTTAACGATTTATCTTCTTGGAGCTATTTGTGGTGGACTCTTATTTTTAGGATTAACAAATGTCCTTCCTGCTCTTAGTGGCAATAGTTACTTAGTGGGAGCTTCTGCCTCTTTAATGGCTATTTTAGTTTTCATTGGGAGTTATGCTCCTCAAACAGAAATACGTTTATTTACGTTTAATATTAAGTTATGGCACATTGCTCTAGTCGTTGTGGCAGTGGATGTGCTGTCATTAGGATCGTCAGATAACAAGGGTGGAATTCTCGCGCATCTAGGAGGTGCAACTTTTGGGTATGTATATGCGCGCCAGCTTTTACAAGGAAATGATATAGGTGAGTGGTTTGAAAAAATAATGGACGGCGTAGCAGGCTGGTTTTCGAAAACGCCTAAACGTAAAAAATCACCCTTGCGCACGGTTCATAAAATATCTAAAAGAAAACAAACAGCTGCTCCCAAAAAGCCATCCAAATCGGATCAGCAAATAAAGATAGATGCAATTTTAGATAAGATTAGTAAGAGCGGTTATGAGAGCCTCTCAAAAGCCGAAAAAGACTTTCTTTTTAAGGCGGGAAAAGAAGACTAACACCATGAAAAAATTAAGCTTTCTCAATAAGCTCATTTTTATCTTGAATAGTCTATGTGCGCTACTGCTACTGTTGGGCTATATATTACCATATGCACCTCCAAGTGTCTTCCCTAAACTCTCTGTTTTAAGTTTGCTATTACCTGTTCTTTTGATTACTAATTTTGTCTTTTTGATTTATTGGCTATTGAGGCTTAAAAGACAGTTTTTACTATCGGCCTTGATACTTCTTTTGGGTATTCATCACATTACAGCGCTCTATAATTTTGGAGATGCTGCCAGCGATTCTCTTGATAACATAAAGCTAATGAGCTACAATCTGCGTGCCTTTGCTATACAAGGGAATGCAAAGAAACAAGATGTTCAGAAAAGTATTTATGAGTTTATTAAAAAAGAAGATCCCGCCATTATCTGTTTTCAGGAGTATAGTGATCTTAAAAAGGGTATGGATCTTAAATATCCGTATCAAGCTAAAAAATTGAAGCCTTTTAAAAAAAGTTTTGGGCAGATTATGTATTCTAAGTATCCCATAATTAACTCGGGTTCTTTTGATTTTAAAAAAACGGGTAATAACATTATGTATGCAGATATCGTGATTAGAAAGGATACGGTGCGGATTTACAATGTGCATTTACAATCTTTAAGAGTGTCTTCAGATTTTACAGAGCTACAGCAAGAAGATTCTAAGCGTCTTCTCAGTAGAATGGGTGCCGCTTTTAAACGACAAGAAGAGCAGGTAAAAGAATTTCTAAAGAATGAATCCAACAGCCCTTATCCTGTTATTGTGGCAGGAGATTTTAACAACAGTTCTACCTCCTATATCTATCGAAAGATAAAGGGTGAAAAGGAGGACGCTTTCGCGAAAGCAGGTACAGGAACAGGAAAAACTTTTACTTTTGATTTTTTACCCTTGCGTATAGACTTTGTACTTGCAGACCCCGTTTTTGAAGTAACTCAGTTCAAAAATTACGAAATTTATCTGTCGGATCACGAGCCCATTATGGCATCGTTTACTTTGCCTGAGTAAAGGATATGTTCTCCAAATAGGTAAGCGCGTTTGGCCCTTCATTAAAAAGTAAATCTAGCACCGTTAGGTTTTTGAGATATCCGTGTTTTTCATTAAAAAGTTGGTGATAGTGGGGTAGCTCAATATCTGGATACTGCTTGGCCTTTGCATAGTGTCTAAAATCATGAACATCTAAAGGGTTCTTTTCAAAACTAGTTGTGAAATCCATATTGTTTTCGACTTGTAGGCAGTCCATAATTAGCTCGTGTAAAGCGAGAATAAAATCCATGAGTTTGTCATAAGTCCTATGGTATAAAGGCTCGAAGCTATCTTCATAATACTCAAAATAAGGAGAAGTTTGATACGATACTTTTAAGGAGCGCCAGTGATCTCGCTGCCAGTGAAATTTATTTTCAATACGCACTTCAAAACTCTGCTGTCTTTCTAGCCTATCTTTCCTATGCAGTATAGGAATGGTGAGTTGCAACATACCCGATGAAGTGGCAATCTTCATACGATTGCGATAGGTCTGCTTTTGGTAATTGTCTTTGGCTTCAAAAAGGAGCCTTTCTCCTTGTACAATAGCGGCATATTGAACTATAGGGCTACCATAAGTAGGATGGACTAATACGGTTTTCAAATCAAGCTTATTTAGCTTCTGGTTTTTTCTTTTTAAAGAAACTGGCTACAAAAAGACCGATTAGTACAAAAAGCACCCATTTAAAACTGGTAGGTTTACCACTGCCACTTACGGTTGTAAATACGCGATCCCAGCGTATCCTACTAAAAAAACCTGTTTTATGTGGATTATTGTCCATACTAAACCAAACAAAAACGGGTTTTCCAACTACATGATTGTAAGGTACGAATCCCCAAGTACGTGCATCCTGTGAGTTATGGCGATTATCTCCCATGAGCCAATAGTAATCTTGTTTAAAAGTGTATTCTGTAATAGGACTTCCATTGAGTAAAACTTGCGTTCCTGAAAAATCTATAGTACGATTCTCACCCATTTCATAACCTTCATAAACTTCTATGATACGTTTGTAATAAGGAATCGTTTCTTGCGTGATTTCCACAGTTTTTCCTTTTTCAGGAATGTAAATGGAACCATAATTATCAACAGTCCAA
>CAZXMY010000092.1:0-8099 GCA_964641325.1 uncultured Flavobacteriaceae bacterium
CTAAAAGTGCAGATACCTCAGAACCTGCTTGTGTAAAACGGAAAATGTTATCTACAAAGAAAAGTACATCTTTTCCTTGTCCATCCCCTGCTCCATCTCTAAAATACTCTGCTATTGTAAGTCCAGAAAGTGCCACACGAGCACGAGCTCCTGGAGGCTCATTCATTTGTCCAAATACGAAGGTAGCTTTAGACTCTTTCATAGCCTCTTTATCTACCTTAGTAAGATCCCATCCTCCTTCTTCCATAGAGTGCATAAAGTCATCACCATATTTGATAATTCCAGATTCGAGCATCTCTCTCAAAAGGTCATTTCCTTCACGAGTACGTTCTCCTACTCCTGCAAATACAGAAAGTCCACCGTGACCTTTTGCGATATTGTTAATCAACTCTTGGATAAGTACTGTCTTTCCTACTCCAGCTCCTCCAAACAATCCAATCTTACCTCCTTTTGCATAAGGCTCAATAAGGTCAATTACTTTAATTCCTGTAAAAAGTACTTCTGTAGATGTTGATAAATCTTCAAACTTAGGCGCTTGACGGTGAATAGGTAATCCTGCATCTCCCGCTTTAGGAAGATTTCCAATTCCATCAATCGCGTCTCCAATTACATTAAAAAGACGTCCATATACGTCATCTCCTATTGGCATCTGTATAGGTGCTCCAGTAGCTATTGCATCTACACCGCGACTTAAGCCATCTGTAGAGTCCATAGAGATTGTACGTACTGTGTTTTCACCTATGTGCGACTGTACTTCAAGGATTAATTTCGTCCCGTCAGAATTCGTAACTTCTAGTGAATCATAAATTTTCGGTAATTCGACTCCACTCGCAAACGCTACGTCTACTACTGGGCCAATAATTTGTGCAACTTTACCTGTACCTTTTGACATTAGTATCTTTTTAATGTTTAGTAATCAATCTCGACACACATCGAGAGTAAAAAACGACTGGTTTTTCACGGCGCAAAGATATGGTTTTCTTTGGTATAGAAAAAAGGAAAATAGCACTAAAAAAATGCTTGTTTTTATGCTTTCGCGAAATCGAGCCTGCCTGATTAACTACCAAATAGAAAGTGCAGCGACAAAGCCTTATCTCAAATCTTTTGAGCCGTTGTATTCTTATCTAAATTTTTATATGTTCACACTACTAATAGAATCATTAAATTAATCTAAATTAGGCACGCAAACAAAGTTTTTAAGCAACTAGGTTAAGCAGATATTTTTAGCTTAACTTTATCACGCAAAATTTTATAACTTGTCCAAATGAACGAATTTCTAAATCAACTTTCATTAAATTTTGAGGACACTATTTCTCCTCTCAATTTTGTTACATACATTCTTCTCTGTGCTACTCTCTTATACATACTGGCAATTGTATATGAACGATATGGACAGTCTATTTCTAATAGATCACAGTTAGCAAAGGTATTAATGATTATAGGTCTTACTACATTCATTATTATTTCTATTGTAAAATCCTCACTTGCTCTATCTCTTGGACTCGTAGGAGCTTTATCTATAGTTCGCTTTAGAACGGCGATAAAAGAACCTGAAGAATTGGGTTATTTTTTTATGGCTATTGCCGTAGGTCTTGGAATGGGGGCAAATCAACTTTTTCCTACACTAATAGGTTTTGTAATTTTAATGATTATCGTTATTCTACAGAGTGGCTCAGGAAAATCTAGTATCACGCAAAATTTATTGATTTCACTACAAAGCCCTGAAGTAAAAGATCCAGTAATAGTTGATAAAATAAGTGATGCCGTATCTTCCAATAGTGCACAACTTTCAGTAAAGAGAATTCAACAAAAAGATGAGCATCTATCTATAAATTTTCATGTTAAAGTAAATTCTCTAACTCACTTAAATCGCATTAGAGAAGCATTGCAAAAAATAGATAGCAGTATGGATATCACTTTTATAGACAACACCCTCTAAGTAGGAACTATGGAAATAAAAAATAGCTCAACTCACAAAAAGTCTGTTCAAGTATTTATTGCTATTGTAGCATTTCTAGTTTTGAGTTTTTTGCTATTGAGAATGAATAATGACCAAAAAACTTCAATCAAAGAAAAAACTACACCTTCTGAAAACGACCTGAATGTAGCGACAGTTATTCCGAAAGTTTCTTACAATTCCCTTTTTAATACGTCTGACTATGCGCTTTATAAGGACGAGAACCTATCTGTGTACCTAACACAAGATGCAGCAATACCTAAACTTGTATATGTTTACAATGATGAGCCAGAAGGTAGATCACTTACAGACAATTTTTTTCTACATATTTATATAAAAGACAGTACGAAACTTAAAAGAAAGGCTGCTTTTGCTATCGCAGATTTTGTTCAAAAACCTGAACCATTAATGGTTGATGGAGAAATTTATTACATATTTCAAAGAAATCTTACTAGTAGTAATTATAAAGAAAATTTTATACCTGTAGATAATATAGCATATATCAATACGGGGCGATTTCAGCCTAAAATGGGACGATCTCTTGATCTTAAAAAATTAGACCCTAGCAAAGTGCCTCCAACACAACTTAACAATGGTCTTGACAAAATCACAGTTGAGGTTTCTCAGAAAAAATTTAAAAAGATAGAACAAAAGCGCGCTAATGCATTAAATAATGGAATTCTTATTTCTGAAGATGGGGATCTTGTTAATGGAACTATAAAACTTAATAATACGCCACCGCAAGATGTAGAATTTAGGCTTAAAGGAGACTGGACAGATCATCTCAAACATGATAGAAAGTGGTCTTATCGATTTATAATGAAAGGAGAAAGCACCTTTAAAGGAATGCGTAAGTTTTCTATACAACATCCAGTAGTTAGGAATTACTTATGGGAGTGGCTATTTAATAAAGCTACAAAACAAAATGGCCTTATAGGCCTGCGTTATGACTTTGCTGAAGTGCATCTTACAACTAAAGACAGTGAAAACCATGAGATCCCTATGGGAATTATGGCTGTTGAGGAGGCTTTTGATAAAATTCTTATTGAAAACAACAAGAAAAGAGAAGGTGTTATTATAGGTTTTGACGAATCTCTAATATGGAGGGATAGATCAAAACAACGTGCTTTAGAGCTGCAAGACAAAGCTCAATCAAAAGAATTACACGGTATTCAAAATGCTCCTATTAAAGTTTACAATGAAAATAAAGTATTATCCGATCCAAAACTCAACAATCAATTTAATACTGCCAAGAGCATGCTTGAGGGTCTTAGAAAAGGAAAGTTTACCATCTCAGAAGTATTTGATACAGAAAAGTTAAGCACTTTTGTAGCGCTTACCAATTTATTTGGAGGATATCACGGTCTTATATGGCATAACTTACGCATTTATTACAACCCGATTACCAATAAACTTGAACCCATATCCTTTGATTCTAATAGTGGGGCTCGCATAGATAAAATTCTTCAATATCCACTATCGAAAAATGATACCTTATTTCAAAAAAAGTTACGCTCAAAATTAGCTTTAGTAAGCAGTTCAGACTTTATTCATAATCTAGTAAATAGCAACTCGCAACAATTTGAACAGCTTAAACAAAGTTTATTTACTGAGTATGGGAATACGTTTGATTCAAGTATTCTAGAGCAGAATAGTAATTTTATAAAGAAAAAACTTAATCCCGCTGTGCTAATAACGGCAGGATTGCTTGAGTACAAGGAAACAGATATGGCTGTCGAAGTTAATAATGTCTCTGGATTTCCTGTATTAATAGATAATCTCTTGGATACGGAAGGTCGTCTACTCAGCACAAATGAAAAACCTATCAGGATTCCTGCTAAAGAAACTGTAATCGTTCATTTTGAGCTTAGTAAATATTTCTTGAATGCTTTTGTTTCTAAAAAAAATAAAAAGGGGAATTTTCAATACCCAAAAGATGTTGATGAGCTAAGAATTACACATAAAGTAGAAGGTGTTGATTTTAACAGAACAACGAGCATTAGGCCATACGGACAAAATCAAAATCTTGATACTCGCGTAACTAGGCATAGAGTTATGTTTCAAGAGAATTATACCAACTTCCCTTTTATAGAAGTCACTTCAGATAGCACCCTTCTCTTTAAGGAAGGAAACTATCAACTAAACGAAGATTTAGTCATACCTCCAAATAAAAAAACTAGCGTAGCTGCTGGGTTTAAATTAGACTTATCCAATAATGCTTCTTTACGCAGTTCTTCAGCTCTTATCGCTAAAGGCACTAAGGAAAAGCCAATACGCTTCTTTTCATCAGACGGCACAGGGAATGGTATCTTTATTACTAATGCTCAGGCGCTATCAAAACTTGATTACTGTATTTTTGACAATCTTGCGAATCCCAAAAATGACATGTGGTCTGTATCTGGTGCAGTTAATTTTCACGAAAGTGATGTTGCCATTAGTCACACTACTTTTAAAAACAACAGATGCGAAGATGCTTTAAACATTATCAGAAGTGATTTTAGGATGAGCGATAGTACGTTTATTGGCACATATTCAGACTCTTTTGATGGTGATTTTGTAGTCGGCACTATCCAAAATTGTACTTTTATTGACTCAGGAAATGACAGTATAGATATCTCTGGATCAGAACTGGTGATACAGGATATTACCATTACCAACCCATCAGACAAAGGCATTAGCGCAGGAGAAAATAGTAGTATTACTGGACAAAATGTAAACATTACGGGTGGCGAAATAGGCGTTGTAAGCAAGGATCTTTCTACGATTGCTCTCACAGATTTGTCTATTGTTGGTACCCGGTTAGGTCTTTCTGCTTTTCAGAAAAAATCAGAATATGGTGTTGCCTCCATTGCCGTTAATAGTCTTAATCTACAGGATATTGAGGTAGATCACCTCATAGAGATTCACTCAAGTCTTACTATAGATAAAGTAGCTGTAAAGACGGTTTCAAACAATGTTATAGATCAGATGTATGGTAAGGAGTATGGAAAAAGCAGTAAATAACATCCAAGCAAACAACTATAGATACGAACGCAAGTTTGTGTACGCTCATGTTTATCCAGAAGACTTGATTCAGACAGAAGTACTGTCTAACGCTTTTTGCTTTCGCGAAATTTTCCAAAGGCGTACTGTAAACAATTGTTATTTTGATGACTCTAGCATGTCCTTCTACCATCAAAATGTAGCAGGAGATGATAAACGCGACAAATATCGATTACGCTGGTATGGCGATGACTTTGCTCAAATACAAAACCCAGTGCTAGAAATAAAAAAGAAGCACGGTCTAGTAGGAGATAAAATATCTTTTCCATTAAAAGACTTCAAGCTTGATCTGACACAAACATCTTCTAGAGACCTATTGTTAAAAATAAAAGAAGCAACAACTAAGACAGGTTTTCAAGAACTATCTCAAGCGATGCAATTGCTTAATCCAGCGGTATACAATTCTTATGAGCGACGGTACTTTTTATCCCATTGCGAACGCTATAGAATTACCATAGACTACAATATGTTTTTTTATGATGTTCAAACTATCCCTTATGAAATCACAAAAGCCGCTTTGCCCGAGGTAATACTTGAGCTTAAGTATGCAACTAAGGATGATAAAGATAGCAGGCAAATATCACAAGGCTTAACTGCAAGACTATCTAAACATTCTAAATATGTGCGCGGTGTAGATCTTATATATCAACTAACCCCTAGTTAATATGCGCCCTATAGTACTCCTTCTTTTTTCCTTCCTTGTTTTGGGATGCGCTAAGGAAAAAACCAATGACATTTATTCACTAGAAGCCTTTACAGATCAAGGTGTTTTAAGAGCGGTAATAGAAATTCCTTCGGGAACCAATGCAAAGATTGAGTATAATCCCATCAAAAAAACTTTCGCGATTGACCAAATAGAAGGAAGAGATCGTATCATAAATTATCTCCCATATCCCGGTAATTATGGCTTTATTCCGGGTACGTACTCAGACCCTGCACAAGGCGGTGATGGCGATGCACTAGACATACTAGTGCTCAGTTCTAGTTTGCCCACAGGAACGGCGCTACAGGTATTGCCTATTGGAATTTTTAAGTTACTTGATGATGGTGAGACAGATTATAAGATTATTGCAATCCCCAAAGAAGATAGCTTTCAAACGATTAAAGCAAAAGATCTAAGCTCATTGCAACATTCCTATCCTAAAGTACAGGAGATTATTTCGGATTGGTTTTTACATTACAACCCTAAAGATTCAGCTCAAAATCTAGGATGGGGTTCAGAGTCTGAGGCCCTTATGGAGATAAAAAAGGCGATTAAGAAAAATGATTAATTAAGCTTTACTACTACAATCTTCTTCTGTTCGGTCTTGCAAGTTCAATTACTCCACCGTTACAGACTTTGCTAGATTACGGGGTTGATCCACATTTTTATCTAACATTACTGCAATATGATAGGATAACAATTGCAACGGAATAGTAGTTAACAAAGGAGTAAACGGCTCTAAAGTCTCAGGAATTTCGATCACGTGATCGGCCAGCTTCTTAACCTCTTTATCCCCTTGAGATACAATGGCGATAATCTTCCCACTTCTTGCTTTTATCTCTTCTATATTACTTACCACTTTTTCATAATGCCCTTGTTTTGTAGCAATCACAATAACAGGCATCTGATCATCAATAAGTGCGATAGGGCCGTGTTTCATTTCGGCAGCAGGATATCCTTCGGCATGGATATATGAAATCTCCTTTAGCTTAAGCGCTCCTTCCAGGGCTACTGGAAAGTTATATCCTCTACCTAAATACAAGGCATTAGATACATCCTTATATTGTGAGGCCACGTGAGCAGCCTGTTCATTGCAAGTAAGTGCTTCTGCAACTTTCGAAGGAATGCGTTCCAATTCTTGGAGGTAGGTTCTAAACTGCGTATTTGTTAATTTACCTTTATGCTTCGCAAGTTTAAGGGCAATTAAGGTTAGAATTGTTATTTGAGTTGTAAACGCCTTGGTAGAAGCCACTCCTATTTCTGGACCTGCGTGAGTATATGCACCTGCATGAGTTTCTCTAGAGATAGAAGAACCTACAACATTACATACTCCAAAAACAAAAGCCCCACACTCTTTTGCAAGTTTTATGGCTGCCATGGTATCTGCCGTCTCTCCACTTTGAGAAATTGCAATAACAACATCATCTTCAAAAATGACAGGGTTTCTATATCTAAACTCTGAGGCATACTCGACTTCTACTGGTATTCTGGCAAACTCTTCAAAGATGTACTCTGCTACCAAACCTGCATGCCATGAAGTACCACAGGCAACGACAATAATACGTCTAGCATTTAAAAACTTATCTAGATTATCATCTACACCAGCCATTCTTATAATGGCATCTTTTACAAGCATACGCCCCCTAAAAGTATCAGTAATAGCATCTGGCTGCTCATAGATCTCTTTAATCATAAAGTGATCATAACCACCTTTTTCTATTTGCTCTAAATTGAGCTGTAATTCTTGTATGTAAGGTATCACCAAAGAATCGTCCTTGATTTTTCTAATCTTGAGTTTTTTATGACTCCTTACAACCGCCATCTCACCATCTTCTAGGTATATAGCGTTATTAGTATACTCAATAAATGGAGTCGCATCTGAGGCAATGAAAAATTCATCATCACCAACCCCAATAGCAAGCGGACTTCCCAAACGGGCAACTACTATTTCATTTGGTTTCGTTTTATCAAAAACAGCAATCGCATAGGCTCCAATAGTTTGGTTTAACGCAATTTGAACAGCCTTCCCAAGTTTAACATTTTCCTTGGTCTTAACATCTTCAATTAGATTAACTAGTACTTCTGTATCTGTATCTGATTTAAAAGTGTACCCTCTTTTTAGCAATTCTTGTCTCAATGGATCATAGTTTTCTATAATGCCATTATGTATAATAACAAGATTGCCTGAGTTAGACAGATGAGGGTGTGAATTTATATCGTTGGGAACACCGTGAGTTGCCCATCTAGTATGGCCAATTGCGATGTTACCATTTGTAGATATTTCAGATTCTAAACGGGATTTTAAATCCTCTACTTTACCTTTAGTTTTAGAAACTTTAAGTTCTGTACCGTCATATAAGGCAATACCTGCGCTATCATAACCACGATATTCTAAAC
>CAZXMY010000093.1:0-8049 GCA_964641325.1 uncultured Flavobacteriaceae bacterium
CTATCACGCTTATAACACCTAATGTGGGTAATGGAAGTTTATCTTTTTTTGGAGCCACTTTTGATGATGTGGGCGGTAGCGAACTGAATGCGAGAAATCAAGCAGAAGCGGGAAGAGGATTACGACTGCGCAACCCTTCTGGAGATTTTGTAATGCACTTACCTACGACAGGATATAGAAATATAGAAGTTCGATTTGCTGTAACGCGTTCAAGTAGTGGTTCTCAAGATTTTGATATTGAATACACGACTGATGGAACAACCTATACCAACGCTGGTATTGATCCTTCTACCTTTATTATTTCTGAGTCTTATGAGTTGAGAGAATTCGACTTTACGGGAATTTCTGGGGTTGATAATAACCCAAACTTTAAGATAAGACTCACCTTTGATGAGGCAAGTAGCACATCTGATAGCGGAAATAGCCGCTTTGACAATCTAAGTGTAGAAGGAGAGATTGATATGAGTGCTCCACAAGAATCCAACGCACAGTTTGAATTGTTCCAGTATTGGAATTTCAATGATGATACCGACATGGATACCTTAATCATCCCTACTATAGGTAATGGAAGCTTAGAATACAATGGCGACACCTTTGATGATGTTAATGGAAGTGAGTTAAATGCAAGAAATGGAGATGAATCAGGTAGCGGACTGCGATTAAGAAATCCATCTGGTGATTTTATTATGAATATACCATCAACAGGATATGAAAATATCGTTCTTAGCTTTGCTGCAAGAAGATCGGGTAGCGGTTCGGAGACTTTTCAGATTGACTATTCTCTAGATGGATCTAACTTTATAGATACAGGCGTTAGTCCTACTATCTTCACCCTTACAGAAGATTATGAACTGTTTGAGTTTGACTTAAGCGCAATCACAGAGATTAACAACAACATAAACTTTATGGTAAGGATACGGTTTGATGAAGAGAGTACTACCTCCACCAGTGGGAATAGTCGTTTTGATAACCTCACCCTAGAGGGAGACACTTTATAGACTCAATAAAAAACGTATGAAAAAAATAGTGATTGCTATAGTTGGGATTGGATTTTGTTTCTCTAGTGTGTATGCACAAGAGGCGCTAAAACTGACACCTACCAAGAAAATTAATATTCTGGTTCCGGAACCTTCAGATATTGCCCATAGTGCAGATGGGAAATCCCTTTTCATGGTAAGTGATAATGGATATTTATTTGAAACAGATCTTGAAGGAACCATACTACGTAAGGCCGATTATAAAGGTCTTGATGACGAAGCGGTTTATGCTACCGAATCTCACGTCTATGTCATAGAAGAATTTACACGTAAAATAAGAAAGTTCAGCCTTCCTGATCTCATTATAGAGAGCTCAGTCCATCTTCCTTATAATGGAGCAAGAAACAAGGCTTATGAGGGATTCACTTATAATAAAGCCAAAGATGTTTTTCTGTTATTTGTAGAAAAAGATCCGCTTTATGTATTTGAATTGAATGAAAAGTTAGAGAAAGTGAACGAAATTAATCTAGGTGACCTCGCAAGAGATATTTCGGCAGCGACCTATCACGATAATCATTTATGGCTACTGAGCGATGAAGATCGTACAGTTTTTAAGCTCAACCCTAATGATTACAGTCTTATTAACAAATGGGAAATCCCTGTTGTAAATGCAGAAGGACTCAGCTTTGGTCCAGGCGGAAATTTTATTGTAGCCTCTGATGCCTTGCAACGATTATATTATTTCAACAATCCTCAAAACAACTAGAGATGAAAAAAACAGTATGCTTACTTTTCATTCTATTAACTGGAAGCCTTACGCACGCCCAGATATCCGTTTCTAGTGGAGAACACAATCTTGAGATTTCTGCGCGAATTGCAACCTTCTACAATCAGCGTTATCTAAAACCTGGGGAAGAAGATCAGGATAAAAACAGGTTTCGATTAAGGGATGCACAACTCATTGTGGAGGGTCGCATTAAGGACGAATGGGAATATGAAGTCCAAGTAGATTTTGCCGATATTGCGTCTAGCAATTTTGATGATATCGATCCAGAAAATCCTGGATTGTTAGATGCGTTTGTAACCTATAAGGGATTAGATGCTTTCAATATTAAAGTGGGTTACAGTAAACTCCCTTATTCTAGGAGTTCCCTTACACCATTTCCTTACTCAACCTATTGGCAACGGGCGCAGATCGCTCGTGGTGATCTCTTTAGTCGTAGGGATGTCGGGCTTACCCTGTATAAGGATTTCTGGAAGAAACGTTTGGATGTATACGCTGGCGTTTATACCGGCCTAGGAGAATCTTCCCTTAGAGGTGATAACGATGCCAGTGGGAATCCAGAATATGTGGCCAGAGTAAATCTTGCATATCCTGCACCTATGAAATACCGTGAGATTGATTATGTGCACACACCTATACCACTTTTTGCCATAGGAGTGAATGGTCGTTTTGCTAATAAAAGCTTACCTGATGGAGAAAATTTTCCAGACGGCGCAGCTGGCGAGTTTGGATTAAAAGTTGTTGACGGCAAAAAATATACCTACGGTATGGATTTTACCTTTCAATATATGGGCTTTTCTGGCGAGTTTGAAATTCATCAAATAAAGGCAGAGCCACAAAATGAAAGTGATCCCTTATTCCTAGGACTTACTCCAGACCAAACCGATGGAGAAGTTTTTGCGGGCGGTTACTTCACAAAACTTAATTATTTCTTTAAAGATATAAGCACCATTGTTTCTGTTCGATATGAGCAGCTGGATCTTAATGATCTCAATGCTGGAGATTCACAAAGATTCTCTGCTGCCCTAGCCTATCAACTTAAAGGCTTTGATGCGATGGTAAAACTACAGTACTTCAATAATCTTAACGAGCAAGAAACTCTGGATCCTTTGGACTGGAATGAGCAGATTAGGGTTGGTTTGCAATTTAATTTGTAGAAATAAATAGGCATTCTGTCAAAAGGTAAAAAAGCTTTACACCTTTTGTTACGCATATATTGATATATTACTCTACACTTGTAGAATTAAAATTATTATTCTACATTTGTAGAGTATATTCTAATTCTGTAGCGTATTATGTCATTATCTCCTTCTGAAGAACAACTCATGCAATTCCTCTGGAAAAAGGAAAAGGCTTTTATGAAAGACCTTATAACCGCCTATCCAGATCCAAAACCTGCAACTACAACTATCGCAACACTGCTTAAGCGTATGCAGGATAAAAAATATGTAGACTACAAACAGTTTGGCAGATCAAGAGAATACTTTCCGTTAGTAAAAAAAACAGAGTATTTCTCTAAGCACGTAAACGGTCTTATTAAGCACTTTTTTAATGACAGCGCAGGGCAGTTTGCTTCCTTTTTTACCCGAGAGACAGACCTATCCCAAAAAGAGTTGGAAGAACTAAAAGAAATTATAGATCGCCAACTTCAAACCAAAAAACGATGATTCTGCCGTATCTTATAAAAAGCACCCTGTGCTTTGGACTCTTGTTTGGCTTCTACAAAGTAGTATTAGAGCATAAGGCCATGCATCAATTTAAGCGCTTTTATCTATTAGCAAGCTTAGTGTTTTCCTTCAGCATACCCGTCGTTACCTTCACCTATACTATACATACGTTGCCAGAAGCCACTCCTGCGCTAGATGCCTATGCCTATTACGCCAGTCCTAATATACAAGAAGCACCCGGGGCAGTAGCCTCAGAGACTCCCATATTACCTAGTATTCTTTGGGGTATTTACGGTTTAGGTGTTTTGATCTTTGGAACTCGATTTGTCTTAAACTTAGTGCGCTTAAAGCGAAAAATAGAGACCTCTCAACAAATTAAAGAAGCCCATTTCACACTGTCTTTGCTACATCAGCCCATCATACCGCACTCCTTTTTACACTGGATTTTTCTCAATAAAACCGCTTATCTCAAGCAAGAAATTGCTCCAGAAGTTGTAGCACACGAAGTCACACACGTGAGACAAAAGCATTCTTGGGACATCCTATTTATTGAAGTTGTACAAATCATTTTCTGGTTTAATCCATTCTTGTGGATTGCCAAAAGATCTATTAAACTCAATCACGAGTTCCTAGCAGATCAGGGAGTGATCAATAATAATAGTAATATTGCATTATATCAAAATATACTTTTAAGCTATGCAAGCAGTATTCATCACACTGCGCTCGAAAGTCCTTTTAATTATTCATTAACAAAAAAACGAATTCTTATGTTATCTCAAACCTTTTCGCGTAAGCGCGCCTTAATCAGTGTATTGCTGTTACTTCCAGTAATAGCGGTCTGTCTATTCTTATTTAATCAGGAAATTAAAGCACAACCTAAATCTTTAACATCTCATACTCCAACCGAACGTCATATTACCGCTCGCAACGTAAACATCACTATACTTACACAAGACGACTTTCTTGTAAATGGAAAAAATGCAACAAAAGCGACTATTGAGAAAACCCTAGCCACTTTTAATCAAGATCTCACAAAAGAAGAACGGGATCGCGTAATTAATTTTCATATAACTGCAGATCGCACTATTACGCCTATAGATCTACGATTCCTTCAAAAAATTGCGAGTGATTATGGGTATCACCGCATCCTTGCCAATAACAAAGAAGAGATTGTACGTTCAAAACACAATCATCCGGCTTATAATCATCCTACTGCGCAAGACTTGAAAGAATGGCAGAAAAAGAAATACACCCTCTTTCTAGACGATAAAAAAATTGACAATCGTATTATCTCTGATTATCATCCCGATGATTTGCCGTATTACTTCAGTCTAGAGGTTACCAATGCAAATACCGAAATCTATATCTGGACGAGTCCCTTCTTGCAAGAAAAAAATAACCTAGGTCTAAGAACCCCGGCAAACCAAAAAGAAAATTATGCCCAAACGTTTATAAAAGGCGCCCAAAGAAACGGCAAAAAGCCACTTGTTATTGAGGTTAGAAATAATACAATTACGATCAATGGGCAATCTAGCTCACTGGCAACATTTCAAAAAGATATAGATGCAATCACAAAGGATTGGGAAGAAACAGATTATATTAATTCTGCTAGCAGTTATTTATTCAAAAACAATACTGAGGACTTCCTAACTAAGCTGGAACAAGAATATGCTAAGACCCATATTTCTAAGGCGAATGGTGGTAGTTCGCTAGTACCGTCACCGCCGCCGCCACCAACATTTATCTCCAAACCAAGATATACTCAAGACAACACACTCAAAAAAGGAGATACTTTAACTATTACAATTACAGATACTGGAGAAAAACACCAAGTTATCGTTGATGAAGATAATGGCTATCGTCTTATAGAAAATGCAGATAGTAAATATGCTGGCCAAAATCCTGCCACTAAAAAAGAAATAGTTACCTACAATAGTCTTGCTAAAAAATATAATGCAGATCCCTCAAGAGTTGTTGTCGAGAAAGAAGTTGCTCTTATGCAAAACATTTATTCTAGAATGTCCAAAAAGCAACAAAAGAAAGCTGAGTCTTATCCTAACTTACCACCTCCACCTCCAACGCCGCCATCCACTATAACTCCTTCAAAAAATTAAGAATCACTCCCAGAATACTGAGAGGTTGCCAGTGCGATGAAACAAGTAAAACGGGTATCTTTATTTAAAAGAACAAGCAGTTAAAAAATGACACAAATCGCCCAGATTTTGCTCTGGGAAAAGCGTTGTCCCTATCCAGAGAATCCTACCAAAAAACAGAGGGTTATACATTTTTTAATCTCGCAAAAATAGTATGGAAACATAGACTAAGTGCAACTTCAAAAAGAATACTTCAACTCATATTACGAACAAAACAACCTGCTCTCATTAAAGTTTTTTACATTAAATAATGAAACTATCTCTAGAAAGAGGCTGTAGCAGCAATTATAACTCCTAATTTAAAACGTAAAATCACTTGTCTAGATGATAAACACCGTTCAATTAATAACAGTGTATGTCTTTTCCCTATCTTTATAAAGCTAAAGAAAAGAAGATGAAGACTACCCTACGTTTTGAAAATGCAATACAAAAGCTCTATACCGCTTTTAACAACAACACACTACATCCTGAGTATTGTCATCGCTGTGCCGTTGGGAATATTTTGGATAATATAGACAGCTGGCAACATCTCACAGACCGTCACGGCTCTGGAAAACTCAACTACGTAGGTCTCGTAAATCAAAACTTTGGAAAGCGTTTTGGAGGCTACACACCTTTAGAATTATTAGAGATAGAAATCACTTTTCTTACCGCTTGCGGCTATCAACTTCCGCTCAAACCAAGCTCCACAAAACCGAAAAACCCTCAGGATAGAGATCTGCTTTTTAATGGACTCTCACAAGTAGTTGCTTATCTCTGTCGCTTAGATAACATCCCTAATGTAATGGAGTACACGCAATTGTTTGCTAGTAATCACGTGGAGCTTGCACAAGTATAATCGTATACAAACAAGCTCATTAGGTTATGGGGTTAACGCTTTCGCGAAAGCGCAAATACCTATATTTATACACTATAACATCTTATCATGAAACAAATATACCTTACCCTTATATCTCAATTCGTTTTACTTACTATAAGTGCGCAGTCTTTTGAAAGACAAGTGCAACAATTTATCTCTGTGAATGACTCTTCATTTGCTATTACAAATGTGACGCTTATTGATGGAACTGGGAATCCAACTCAAAAAAATCAGACTATTGTTATAAAAGACAATGCTATTGTGGCGATAGGGGATACTTCTTCTACAAGTGTTCCGAGTACCATGAAAACAATAGACGGTACCGGCAAAACTATTATGCCTGGTTTAGTAATGCTTCACGAGCATATGTTTTACACAAAACCTTTTGAAAACTGGTTTAGCGTAGGTCAGATGACTTTTACCTTTCCAAGACTCTATCTCGCAGGTGGTGTGACCTCTATGCGCACAGCTGGAAGCATACAACCGCAAACCGATCTCAATGTGATGAAATGGATTAATGAAGGGAAAATGACAGGACCCAAAATGCACATTACGAGTCCATTTATTGAACGTGAAGGACCGCGAGTACCTGAATTAGGTTTTATCGCAACAACAGATGAGATTAAAACCATTGTAAATTACTGGGCAGATAAAGGAGTTACTTCCTTTAAAGTATATAATAATATAACTAAGGAAGATCTTAGAATATGTGTTGAAGAAGCGCACAAGCGTGGCCTTAAAGTAACGGGTCATTTATGTTCTATCACCTATGAAGAAGCGTCCACAATAGGAATAGATAACCTAGAGCACGGTTTTATGGCATCTTCTGATTTTAGTACTACCAAAGAAGAAAATAAATGTAGTCCTTTTGGGGCTAGAAGCGGTCTAGTTGCAGCAAATCAAGATGGACAAGCGATTAATACCTTAATAGACTTGCTTATTAAAAACAATACCGTGATCACGACTACCCCAAACGTTTTTGAACCGTATACTAATCGAGAGGTGGTGCCGGGTGATGGACTGGATGCTTTAGCTCCTCAAATTCAAGAACGCCTAGTAGCAAATCACAAACGCTCACAGGGAAGAGATTCTATAAGTAATCTGCTTTTTAATAAAAATCTAAAATGGGTAAAACGCTTTCACGATAAAGGAGGCCATCTGGTAGCTGGAACAGACCCTACTGGAGCAGGTCGCACTGTCGCCGGCTATGCAAATCAGCGAACCCTTGAGATACTCGTAGAGGCTGGATTTACTGTAGAAGAGGCCGTTAAAATATGCACCCTTAATGGAGCTCAATTCTTAGGTGTAGCAGACGAGTTAGGCACTCTTGAAGTAGGAAAAAAAGCAGACCTCTTGCTCATTAATGGAGATCTTAATGCCAATATTAAAAACATTCGTAAGATGGAAACTGTTTTTAAAGATGGCATTGGTTTTGACTCACAAAAACTATTTCAATCGGTAAAAGGATTAGTAGGCTTTAATTAAGTCTTTGCAACATATTATACTTTTTGTCGTTATTGAAGGACACACTATTCCAATAAATAAACAGCTTAAGGACGTAACATTACTTTACATCAACAGACGAACAACTAAATAATCAGTAAAGTTA